>JAYUWQ010000132.1:0-15242 GCA_043753485.1 bacterium | reverse complement strand
GTTCGTGAGTGCGGTGTATATCACGCCGATTCTGGGGGCCTTGCTCGCGGACTGGCTTTTGGGGAAATTCAAAACCATCATGATCTTGTCGGTGGTCTATTGCCTGGGCCATTTGGCGCTGGCGGTGGATGAGACGCGGACCGGGCTGTTCTGCGGGCTGGCCCTGATTGCCCTGGGCTCCGGCGGCATCAAGGGGTGTGTCTCGGCGCATGTCGGGGATCAGTTCGGGGCGACCAATGCCGGGCTGCTGCCGCGCATTTATTCGTGGTTCTATTTTGCGATCAATCTGGGGTCGTTTGCCGCGTTTTTGATCATCCCGCCGCTGCTGAAGTCGCATGGACCGCATTGGGCGTTCGGGGTGCCGGGGATCCTGATGGCGGTGGCCACGGTGGTGTTCTGGATGGGACGGCATTCCTTCGCTCACATTCCGGCGCGTGGGAATGCGGTGTGGCGGGAGACGTTTTCCCCCGCGGGCCTGCGGGCGGTTGGCCGGATGGCGGTGATCTTCGTTTTTGTGGCGGCGTTCTGGGCGCTGTTTGATCAGACCGGATCGCGCTGGGTGATTCAGGGCGAGAAGATGAACCAGCAGTTCCTCGGCTTCACCCTTGATCCATCCATGCTGCAGGCGGCGAATCCGCTGTTCGTCATGATCATGATTCCGCTGTGCAGTTTCGTGATTTATCCGTTCCTGAACCGCTTTTTCAATCTGACGCCGCTGCGGAAGCTGGGCCTCGGTTTCTTCCTCGCGATCCCCTCCTTCCTGATCCCGGCTTATCTGGAAAGCCGCATCGTCGCGGGGGAATCCCCTCACATTCTCTGGCAGGTGACGGCCTACTTTTTCATTACCCTGGCGGAAGTCATGATCTCCATCACGGCTTTGGAGTTTTCCTACACTCAGGCCCCGAAGTCCTCGAAGTCCCTGATGCTCGGACTGAACATGGCGGCGGTTTCACTGGGCAATGTGTTCACCGCTCTGGTCAACAAATTTGGAGCCGCCAGCCTGACGGGGCCGTCCTACTTTCTGTTCTTTGCCGGAGTCATGGCGGTCGCGGCGATCGTCTATGTGGGAGTCGCCCGGTTCTTCCAGCCGCGGGATATTCTCCAGGATGAAATTTCCGATGGGCAGTGAAAGGGTGAGGGGAGCAGGGGTGGACGAAGCTCCTGCTGAGTAGCTGCTATCTTGTTTTCCTGAGCTTTATAGCCAAAGAATCCGGGGACCAATGCTCCGGAAACTCAGCGGGAGCTTCGTCCATCCCGTCGGGGGCTTCGCCCGCAGGTGCCGGTTGTTGTGGGGAACGCCTTAGTCTCGAAAAATGGCAGCCGGATTAAAACGATTTTCCGCAGGTTCCGTTGACGCCCGGCAGGGGCCTCGCTACGTAAAGTCTTCAGTTCTTTCCCAGTGGATTCCGCATCGTGCGGGGTCCGATTCCTTTCCTGCGGTGTGCGTGACTCCTGATCACCTGGGCCCGCTCCGATACAAAATTACGGAGGTCTGGTCAGCCCTGCCGATGCCGAGCCTCTATATAGGAGGGCAGACGTTTGGTTCGTGCGGCCACCACCTGATTTAACTCTTGGGAACGAGAGCCTTCGATCATAGACGCCACCGCGGGTTCAGGATGGGGAATTATGAAGGATGAATTTTGAAACCAGGCTCAGCGGTCAGCCCCGGCGGCGGTCGTCGCGGGGAGGATTGAGAATGGCTTGCTGGGCAGCTGCGGGGAGCTGCGAGCTTTGCAGCCAGGTAGTGGCGGCGGTGGGGTCGCGGCGGAACCAGGCTTGGCCGGCTTGCGTCAGGGTCTGGAGGCGGGAGGCTTCGTTGGAGATGGTTTTGGCCCAGATGATGGCGGACTCGGGGTCTTCGCGGGCGAGGCTGCGGGCGAAGCCGCTGACCGCGGAGTCTTTGGATGGGGAAGGGGGCAGGGCGGCGAGATATTCGCTGGCGGCGGTAGGGTCGCGGCGGGTCCATTCGCGCAAGGCTGAGTAGGTGCCTTCTGATTTCGCGGGGCCGTCAGTCAGGCCATTCAACCAGGCGACGGCGGATTTGGGGTCGCGCTCGGACCACTCCTCGCCGATTTCCTCGATGATGCCGGCTCCGGAGCTGGTGGTGGCGAATTTTTCCGCCCAGGCGGCGGCAGCGATGGGATCGCGTTGGACGTAGGCCCCGGCGATTTGTTCGAGGGCTTCATTTCTGACCGCGCCTTCGGGCAGCCGTTCACCCCAGAGGGCAGCGGCGGCGGGGCCGTTTTTCCGGAGTTCCTCGCCAGCGACGGTCTGCATGTATTGAGCGGCCTGTTTGTCACCGGCGGCAGCGCGGGCAAGGACGTAGGAGGTGGCGACTCCGATATCGTGGTCGGCCAAGCCACCGACGAGGCTGCTGCGGTAGCGATTTTTGGCGTCACCTTCCTCCATGGTGTCGAGCCAGGCGATGGCGGCGGTGGGATCCTTGCTGGCCCAGCCGGGGATGGTGGAGTTGAGAAAGCGCTCTTTGTCCCGGCCTTCGAGCGTTTCAGCATGGGCCAGCGCACCGGCGCTGTCCATCGCTCCCCAGGCGTAGAGGAAGAGCTGCATTTGCTCGCCGCCTGCCCGGTTGGCCCGGAGGGTTTCCATCAGAGTGCCGGCGTTTTCCGGGGTCATGGATTCCAGCAGCCTGGCAAAGGCAAGGCTGCGGGTGAGTGGGTTCGGATCACTGAGGGCTTCCTTGGCCAGGGCTTCGAGGGCAGCCGGACCGAGGGGCGCGGGACGGGCAGTTGCCCCGGGATTCCCCGCCGTTCCAAGGCCAGCTGTCCTGGCGGACCCGGGCGGAGAGGGATTGGAAGCCGCGGCCATTCCGCCGTTTCTAACGGTGAGGGACCGGTTGGCATCGTAGGCATTTCCGGAGTCGGAAGGTTTGGCGATCAGGTAGCCGAGGGCAAAAGTGCCCAGGGCGGCGCAACTCCAGGCACTGTGGGTCAGAAGGGAAGATTTCATGGTGCGTGGTATGGGGGAAGTAGATGCGGTTCTTGAAACGATACGCGTGGTGGCCCCCGGGTTTACGGAAAATCCGCTTTGCCACTCAAGCAAGCAGGGGTCGTGCCCGGCAGAAGGACGGTACCCTGCAATGCTCTCCGTAGCACAAATCCGGGGGTTTCCAAAAAAAGCTTGCCAACTGTAACTATACATTATATACAGTAGAATCACCTCAATGTCCGACGAATCTCCCAGACTGTTCCTACCTCCCATTTCGGCCGCGGCGCCGGGGGCCTTGTATGACCAGATCGTGACCGGTCTGAAGCGGGAGATCAGCGAAGGGCGCCTGGTGCCGGGCGCACCGCTGCCGTCGTTCCGGCAACTGGCGGCCGATTTGATGGTGAGTCTGATCACGGTGAAGCGGGCCTACGAGGAACTGGAAAAAGAGGGGATTATTTTCCGGCGGCAGGGGTTGGGCACCTTTGTGGCGGAGCAGGGGGCGGACCGCAGCCGGGAATCGAAACTGGGGCAGGCGCGGGAGCTCATCGCCGCGGCGGCGCGGGAGGCGGAGGAGGCGGGGATCGCCCGGCGGGATCTGCCGGCCTTTTTTCAGGAAACCCTCAATCAACTCAAAAAACCATGAACCCACCAGCCATCGAAATCCGCGGCCTGCGCAAGGCCTTTGCCAAATTTGCGCTGGGCCCGCTGGACCTGACCGTTCCACAGGGGGCAATTTACGGATTGATCGGGCCCAATGGCTCCGGCAAATCCACCACCCTGGACCTGCTCTTCGGCATGGGCGGGCGGGATGCCGGGACGATCCGGGCGGCGGGCTTCGACCACGAAACGCAGGAGCGTGAGATGAAGCTGGTGGTCACCTATTCCAGTCCTGACACCTCGTTTGCCGCGTGGGGGAAGGTAGGGCGGGCGATCCGTTATTTGCAGAGTTTCTATCCGGCGTGGGACGAGGCCCTCTGCCTGCGGTTGCTGGAATTGTTCCGGCTTCATCCTGACGAAAAGATCGGCACGCTGTCCTTCGGGGCACGGACGAAACTGTCGCTGCTGCTGGCGATGTGCCCGCAGCCGCAGGTGCTGGTGCTGGACGAGCCGACCACCGGACTGGACCCGGAGGCGCGTCAGATTTTGTTCAACGAGCTGCTGCGGATGGTGCAGGATGAGAGCCGGACGGTGCTGATTTCCTCGCATCAATTGTCCGATCTGGAACGGTTTGCCGATCACATCGGGATCCTGGCGGATGGGCGCCTGGTGTGTGAGGGATCGACGGCGGATCTGGTCGGGAGGCACCGGATGGTGGAGTTCACACAACCTGGCGGCGGGCCGGTGCCGGCCATGCCGGGATTCCATGTGCGCCGGACCCAGTCGGGCCGGACGTTGGCGGTGGTGGACATGGCAATGCATCCAGTGGCGATGCTGGAGGCGCGGGGCCTGCAATTGCACTCGCAGACGGAATTGCCGCTGGAGGAGATTTTCCTGGCGATCACTTCAACCCGGAAGGAGGCGGCATGAATTCCCTGACACTCGATTTTATCCGCCGCTGGAAGGGATTGTTCCTGGTGCAGTTTGTGATCACGGCCGGGGCCTGGATCCTGCATGCCACGGTGCCGCAGACCCGATTGCATCTCGTGGTCATCGTGGCGGTGGCGATGTCGTTGGATCTGATGCGCGGCCTGGTGCGGGCGCAGTTGGGATTGCCGCAGCGGCGGGCCTCGATCGCTGCCGGATTGTGGGTTTCGGTGGTGGGGGCCGGAACGGGGGTGCATCTGGCAGCCATGATGCTCGGTGGCGTGGTGCTGGCGCCGTTGTTGGGGCAGGCCGTTGATGCCGGGGTGCTGGGTCTGCACGCGGTCTTCTGTGTTTTGTTGATCGGCACGGTTCAATTCATCCTGACGGGATTGCCGGCGGCTCCGCCCCGGACCCTGGCGGGACAGGTGAAAGGAGCTATTTTTGGGGGACTCTGGGGACTGCCGATGTTTGGCATTTTCTGGCTTTCCTTTTTTGCCCCGGCCAGTTGGGAACAGGTGACGGGGGGGCAACGCTGGATCATGTTGGTCATGGCTGCTTTGACCGTGGCCTCGTGGTTCACCACCCGCAGCATGATGCTGGAGCGGGCCATGCCGAAGCTGGAAGCGGTTCCGCCAAGGCCGGCGGTGGATGATCGTCCGGGTCTCCACGGGAACAAGGGATGGGGGGTGCGCTTGGAGCAGGAAGTCCGCTGGTTGATGCCGGTCGTGTTCATGGTCTTGATGGCGGCAGTATTTATGATTTCAATCAACGACTTTCGCGGTCGGGGAGCCACCCCAAGCGGGCAGGGAATGTATCAATACCGATCCATGGGGATGCTTTGTGTGATCACGGCTTATCCGTTGGTGATGGTGGCAGCGGGCTCCTTGCGGGCGATGCGGAGTCTTCCGGTGCGGCTCTCCATCTGTGCTTTGCTGGTGGCGTTGCGCCCGTTTGTGAGCGGGGCGGTGGCGATGCTGGTCTTTATGGCGCTGAATTTTGTCATCGGTCGCAGTTCAGGAATGGAAGGATGGGCCTTTGTCGCCTTTTTGCCGCTCTGCAGCCTGATGAGCCTGGCCCAGGCAGTGATGATCCGCTATCCACGGCTTCCGGTGGCCATGGGGCTGCTGATGGTGATCTCCATGGCCAGCGTCATTTTTGTGGAGTTGCTGGCGTTGTCCCTGCCGGGGATGTGGCTACTGGCGGCAGGGGGCCTGCTGCTGCTGGTTTCCTGGGGGCTTCACTGCCGGTGGCTGAGCCGCAGCAGCGGGATCTACCGTTTAAACGGGGGATTCCTGCGGATGATGGGCGGCGCCGCGCGATGAGGCCCGGGGCAGCGCGCAGGAATAAAAAACGCGCCCCGGAGCCGGGGCGCGTTTTGGTGAGGGATGAGATGGTGGGATGCGGGAAACTCAGCGGGAGCTTCGTCCACCGTTCGGATCAGTCCCGGCTGTTGAGGGACATCAGCAGTTGCAGGACATACCAGAAGAGGGTGGCGATGCTGGCGAAGAGGGCCAACGAGGCGGCCACGTATTGGGTGGTCTGGTAGTGATGGATGACGTTGGAAGTTTGATAAAGGATCGCGCCGCCGACGAGGAGGAGCATGGCCCCGGTGAACCAGATGCCGAGATTGAAGCCAAACACCATGCCCGCCACGATGGTGGCGAGGGCGACGAAACCGGCGATTTTAAGGAAGCCGCCCATGAAGGAAAAGTCCTTGCCGCTGGTGAAGGCGACCCACGTCAGGCCAATGAAGAGGCCACCGGTAATAAGGCCGGCTTTCATGATGAGACCCTCACCGAAGCGGGAGGCGAGCATGAGGAGCGGGCAGAGAATAATGACTTCGATGACGACGTAGAGGCCAAGGCCGGCGTATTGGCCTCCGATGCTGGTGGAGGTGGAGGCCCACTTGGTGGCGATGTGGGAGACAAACATGAAGAGACCGAGAACGATTAGCCAGGACCACTTGCCGCCGAACATCAGATTGGCCAGCACCGGAGCCAGGGGGCTGGCGAGGAGCATGGATTCGAGCAGGACAAACGCTCCAACGGCTCCGGCCACATGGAGGTAGGTCTGGCGGATGAAGGTGGCGCGGTCGGTCGCGGCCGCGTTGTTGACCGTGTAATCGGAGTGGGGCGAGTAGTCGTTCATGAGGTAAGAGGGTGAGAATTGAAGCGGAACAGCCCGGGAGCGTAACACTTGGCCGCTAGAGTGCAAATATTCCTTGTGGCCGACGTGCGGCGGAATCAGGGGACCAGGGACAGGCTCTCCACCCACATGATTTCGCAGGCGCCGTCGCCGGTATCGCGACGGCTGAGCGAACTGGTCCACGGACTCATCCCGGGGCGCGTGACCTCCACGAGATACCCCTGGGCGTGGAAAAGCTGGCCGCGCCGGAGACTGAGCAGGCGGTCGCGCACCCGGTCGTTGGCGGGGAGCATGTGCATGTTGACCATGCTGAGGGAGGCGGCGTTTTCCGGGAAACCTTCACCGGACCACGTCCAGTTGAGGTACCGCCCGGCATTGGTGAAATCGCAGCGGGTGGCGTAGGTCTCGTCCGACATGACACCCCAGCCGACCCCGAGATCAAGCGGGGCAATATCCGACATGGCGTCCCAGCGGTAGCGTTCGCCGTGGAGGACGCGGCTTTTGATGCTGTAGCTGGCGAGGGCGCGGAAGTTGGTGCCTTCGGACTGCCAGAACCCCCGGCCCGCGGGCACCGGACCTTGGACGGGTTCCTCCGCGATGAGAATGCCGGGAGGATGAGTGACCGGGCCGCCGCTGGTGAAGTAGATCCAGGCGCCGAGGAGCGAGAGCACGGCGAGGCTGGGCCGATGCCGCAGCAGCGCAAAAATGGTATTCCCTTGCCGGCGCGGTGCCGGCGAAACCGGCGGCAGCGGGCGGAACCGTCGGCCGGGAACCGCGTCGGCCCGGGGCGCGGGGGACTCCTGTAGTTGAGGCGGAGCAGGTGCGGGGGCATACGATCCGACCCGCCCCGGCATGTGGGTGCCGCAGCTCCGGCATGAGGTGGCGCCGGGGGATTCCTCCCAGCCGCACCCCGCACAGGCCAAGCCTGGAGGGCTCGGGGCGGGGGCGATCAGGCTCATTTCTCCAAGATAATGGAATAAATGATAATTTCCATATTATTTTGGCCGGGAGTTTTTGAAGGCAGGGCGCGGGATTCCCGCGTAAGATCATTATGGTCATGAATCGAATCACCGGTTTGACGCTGGCCCTGCTGACGGTGCTCTTGAGTGGCTGTGCGACGGGGCCGGATGGATTCCTCAAGGAGCCGCTACCGCAGGAGGTGACGTTTTGGCAGCCGTGGTTATTGAATTCCGCACGGGCGCCCTACCGGAAGCTCTATGTCGAAGTGGATGCCGTGCAGGGTGCCGAGCCATCCCAGGCGTGGCTGGATGAAATGGCGCGCTTTCTGAAAACGCAGTGTGACAAACCGGACGGGGTGCGGGTGGTGCGCAGCGACCGGATTTCACCGGCGGAGGCGGCCTCGGCCTCCATCACTTCGCTGGCGTTGCGCTATCTCGACGGCCCGCCCGCGGGATCTGCGTTTCTTTACGTGCTGTATTATAATAGTGCGCTGAATCCCGCGCTGAAGACCTCCAATCCGCACGCGGTGGTTTTCCCTTATCCCTGCGCGGTCTTTGTGGACCGGAACTACAACGAGTCAGGGTTCGGCGATGTGCTGGGCGGACTGATTTTAAAACACGAAGCAGCGCATCTGGTGGGCGCGGCGCGGAATCCGTCGCATGGGGACGGGGCGCATTGCCGGAACCGTCATTGCCTGATGAATCCGGCCTTCCTTTATGCGCCCGAGATGGTGGCGCTCGGGATGGTGCCCACGCCGCAGACCGAGTTTTGTCCGGACTGTCTGGCGGACATGGCCCGCTGGCGCACCACGCCCGCTCCGGCCAATCTGCGGTTCGACGGTCCTTTCCTGTCCCGCCGCGAGCAGGGCTACACGGTGATGACCCTGCCAAATACGGTGCACCTCCACCTCGGCAGCACCGCCTCCCTGCCGGTCGCGCAAATGCGGGAAGCGGTGCGCCAGGCGGCGGCCGGCCCCCTGCGGTCGCGGGAAGGATTTATTTTAAGCGTGAGCTCCTCCGGTGACCCCATGACCGAGACGTTGGCGCTGCAGATGGCGGCCAGCGATCCGGCGGCGCCGGTGCGGCAGGCCGCCCAGCTCTATACCACCGCCCGGCTGGCGTCCCCGGCCCGGCCCTGATGCCAACCCCATTGCCTGGAATATCCATCTGTGCCAGGATTGCTCCCAATGTCTGCTCCCGAATCCGACGCCCCTCCTTCCCAAGCTCCCCAGCCGGCCATCCCTGAGAGGGTGGCAGTGGCCGCGGCGGCTCCCGCCAAGCCAGCCGTGAAGCCCGAGAATGCGCTGCTGAATCTCCTGCTGAACGTGCTGATTCCGGTAGTCATCCTGACGAATCTCAACAAGGAGACCGGTTTTCCCCAATTGGGTCCGAAGGGGGCGCTGCTGGTGGCCCTGCTGTTCCCGATTGGTTATCAAATTTACGATTATTGGCTGCGGCGGAAGTGGAATCTGTTTTCGTTCATCGGGTTTCTCAGCGTGTTGCTCACCGGAGGGCTGGGCCTGATGACCATGAGCGCCCACGTTTTTGCCTGGAAGGAAGCGGCCGTCCCGCTGATTCTGGCGGCGCTCATTTTCTTTTCGCACAAAGGCAAGAAGCCGTTGGTGAAGGCTTTGCTGCTGAACCCCGACATGCTGGACATGCCCAAGGTGGAAGCCGCCATTGAGCGATCCGCCACGCAACCCGGTTATGAACGGCTGCTGTGGACCAGCACTCTGCTGCTGACCGCCTCCATGTTGTTGAGTGCGGTATTGAACTACTTCCTGGCCATGTATTTTCTGGCCGACAAAACCCCGGGAACCCCGGAATACACCGCCGCCATCGGAGCCCAGACCGGCTGGGGTTATCTGGTGGTCGGGGTGCCCAGCCTTGCCATGATGGCTTATGCCCTGTTCCGCCTTTTCAAAGGCCTCAAGCAACTCACCGGTCTCGGGACCGATGATATCATGCTGCCGCGCTGACCCGCCTGACAAAGCCTACCGGCCCGGAGGCATGACATAACGCACCGGCGGTGGGGGCGGGACGGGCGTCGGGGTCACCTTTTCCTGCACCCATCCGGCGGCGGTGCCGATGCCGTGGCGGACGCCTGTGGCACCGCGGTTCAAGCCTTCCCTCGTGCGGTCCCACAAACCAGGTTGGGGTGGCGGGATGGGAGCCGGGGCGGGTATGGGGCCCCTCGCGGTGGCTTTGGGAGTGCGGAACCAATTCTGTGAAATGATCGTTCCAGTGCTGGCACCCACGCTGACTTCGCCAACACGGTTTCCCTGGGCATCCTCCAAGGCGATGAACCAAGCGGCATTGGTGGAAAGTTCCAAGCAGCGGAGTTGGTAATTCAGGTGATCGAATCCGACTTTGGCGATGCGGGCCGCCACCTCGGCCTTATCAAATGCCGCATTGGAATCGAAATTCAGCCGGTGCATTGGCAACGGGGTGCCGGAGATGCCGTTGGCCTTGGCCGGAGGGATGATGCCTTCGGAGATGATGGCTCCTTTGCTGACGTAAAATTCCCGCACCGCGCCCTTGGCGTCGCGGGCGACGACCCGCCAGACGGGCGGCTGGGGCACTCCACCCGGGCCGAAGAGATGGAGCATCCGGGGCAAATAATCCGCCCCACGGTCACGTCCGACGATACGCATGGCTTCCTTGCCTGTGGCTTGCGCTTTGACGACAGAGGGAGCCGAAAGAACAGCAAGGCCGAGGAGGAACAGAACCGGGAGTTTCATGTGTTTAAGGAAACTTGAGTATCAATCTGGATGGGTGGTTTCTCAATGGGCAACTTAAATTACTGGGGGATGCCGCAGGAAGGGATGGGATTATTGGTCGCCATCCTTGAGCAGTCCGAGTTTTTTTAGCTTGGGAAGGGTGCTGGACTGGCAATAACGGTAGTTGCCGGTTTTGTTGGGGACGTTTTTGTCGAAATAATCCTGGTGGTAGCCCTCGGCTTTGTAGAACGTTCCGGCCTTGGTGATCTCGGTGACGATGGGCGATTTGAATTTTCCGCTGGCTCCCACCTCGGCTTTCACCTTCTCCGCGATGGCCTTTTGCTCGTCGGTATGATAAAAAATGCCGGAGCGATATTGAGTGCCGTGATCGTTCCCCTGGGCATTCAAGGTGGTGGGATCGTGCATTTCGAAAAACAGATGAGCCAGGGTTTCGAAGGGAAGCACGGTGGGGTCAAAGACCACTTCCACGGCTTCGGCATGCCCGGTGAGGCCGGTGCAGACGTCCTCGTAAGTGGGATTCGGCGTTTTGCCATTGAGGTATCCGCTGGTGGCGGATTGCACGCCTTTGGTGCGTTGCAGGATGACTTCGGTGCACCAAAAGCAGCCGGTGGCGAGAGTGACAGTTTCCATTTTTTTATCCGGGGAGGGGGCCGTGGGTTTGGCGGCGGGAGCAGGGTCGGCCGCGCGGGCCGTGAGCAGCGTGCCGGCCAGGCTGGCGAGAGTGAGGAGGAAGAGGCGGGTTTTCATGAATGGGTAACGAATAGAGCGTTCCAAGGAGCGGATTATTTCAGGGAATTCGCAGGGGCGGCCAGCCGAATTTCCTTCAGGTGGCGGCAAAATCGAAAAATCGGCGCAGCAGTGAAGCCGTGCCGGGGGTGGGTTGAGCATTATCAATAGCCTGATCCAGATCAAAGCAGGTGGTGCCGCGCAGTTCTTCCCGGCGGAGCACCCAGTTGCTCCGGAGCCGCTTCGGAGTGAATTCCGGGTGGAATTGAACGCCGAATTGGCGACCGCCGGGGCGGGACTGAAAGGCTTGGACTGAAGTGGCCGGGTTTTCTGCGAGGAGGATGCCACCCGGTGGCAGGCTCAACACAGCATCCTGATGGCTTTGCAGCACGGCAGGCGTTGGCCCGAGATCCGCCAACAGGGGACAAGCCATGCCGGCCGCCGTCAGGGAAATCTGCACATGGCCCACTTCCCACCCGGAGGGATTCCGGCCCACCGTGCCGCCAAGGGCCCGGGCGAGGAGTTGATGGCCGAAGCAGATGCCCAGCACCCGCACGTTGCGGGCGGTCAGGCCGCGCAGGGTTTCGCAAAGCCGCAGGATGGCCGGTTCCATGGAATCGGCATCGCGCGCCGATCCGGTCAAGGCGACCGCATCCGCCGCCAGTGCCCGTGCGGCGCACGTTGGATGTGAAGCCGCCACCGCACCCAGGTTGAGATGATCGACCGTTTCCAGAAGCGGACCGAACCACTCTCCCAGCACGCGGCGTTCCGTCCAGTCAGGGAGATCCTCGGAAGTGTCGATCAGCAGCGCGTTCATGGAAAGTAGCCTTTACAAAGTAGCCATCATCGCTCCGCGTGATGAGCAAGCGGCTTCCCGCCTAAACTGAATTGAAGTCGTCGGGTGTTGTTATGGGAGTTTGTGGTGGGAGATTGATTTGAAAATCGGAGGTTTGTTTCCGCCTTCACACGCCATGCTCATCACGCGGAGCGATGATGGCTACTTTGTTGGCGCGGCAATGACCAACTGGCGGCAGATGGACTTCACGATCACTTCCTTGATCTCCCGATGGCGTGGTACCGGAATCACTTTTCCGGTGGCGGGATTTTTCCAAAGCGTATGATTCCCACCTTGGCGTTCGAAGTGGCAGCCCTGCGATTTCAGGTGGCGTTCGAGGTCGGCCAGTTTCACGCCGGGGCCAGTTGAAACTCATGTCTCACGGCTTGGCCGGAAGACTCCCGTTGCCGGGCCTCATCGCGATGATAGGCAAGGACGAGTTGGAGGGCGTCGAAGAGATTCGCTTCGGCTTCCTCAAGAGTTTCGCCTTGGGAAAAAACGTCAGGGAATTCCTCGAACGTGCTGGTGAACCCGCCTTCCGGGGCGGGTTCATAGACTGCAGTCAGTTGTAATGGAGTGGACGGCATCGTCATATTTTGGTGATGCTACGCTTTACGGTCCCGCCTTGCAAGCTGCGCTCATTTACACCCGCGCCAGCAGCCAGCCATTCAGTTCGCTGATTTTCACGCGGTGCTGGGCGCCGCCGTCGCGTTCGCGCACGGTGACGGTGTCGGCCAGTTCAGGGCCTTGCTCGCCCAGCGTTTCGAAGTCGATGGTGACGCAGAACGGGGTGCCGATTTCATCCTGACGCGCATAACGGCGGCCGATGGCGCCGCTTTCATCGTAGAAGGTGTTCAGCTTGCCCTTCAACTGTTGGAAGACACTGTGGGCCTTGGCCACCAGTTCCGGTTTGTTTTTCAGCAGCGGGAAAACGCCCACTTTGATAGGTGCGATGCTCGGGTGCAGGCGCAGCACGGTGATGGTCTCGGATTTGCCTTTGCCGTCCTCCTTCTCGTATTGTTCGAAGGCTTTGGCGATCACGGCGAGGGCCATACGGTCGAGGCCGGCGGAGGGTTCGATGACGTGCGGCAGGTAAAATCCTTTGCACAGGCGCTCAAACCAGGCGCGGACTTCGGCTTCGGTCAGGGCGCCTTTTTCCTTGGCCTGTTCGGCAGCGAGGCGGCGTTGGATCAGGGCTTCCCTGGCCTCATCGCTCAGGGCCGCGGCGGCGGTTTTGAGCTCCTCATCGAAGAATTCGAGGGGTTTACCGCAGTGTTTCTGGTGCTGGGAAAGATCGAAATCGCCACGGGCCGCGATGCCTTCCAGCTCTTCGGTGCCAAAGGGGAATTCGCAGAGAATATCCACACAGGCGCGGGCGTAGTGCGCCAGCTCACTCTTGGTTTGCCAGTAATAATGGATCACCTTGCCGAGGCCGATGCTTTCATAAAACGCGGTGCGCTGCGCCACCCAATAGCGGTGCCACATTTCCCAACCCCAGTCCGGCAGCGGCACGCTGAGATCGGCGCTTGCGCTCCAGGCCGCGACCTTGCCGCTGATGATCTCGATGGCCTCATCGGGCTTGATGAAGAACTCCAGTTCCATCTGCTCGAACTCGCGGCTGCGGAAGGTGAAATTGCGCGGGTTGATTTCATTGCGGAAGGCCTTGCCGATCTGACAAATCCCGAAGGGCACTTTGACCCGGCTGGAATCGACCACGTTTTTATACTGCGCGAAAATCGCCTGGGCAGTTTCGGGCCGCAGATAGGCCACATTTTCCTCGCTCTCCACCGGACCGGTGTGGGTCTTGAGCATGAGGTTGAACATGCGGGGTTCGGTCAATTGTGCTCCATTGGCCGGATTAAAAGCAGTAGTGTTTTCAGTTTTCGTAACCGTTTCTCCGAACGCGACGGGTTCTTTGAGGCCGCGGCGCTTATAAAACTCGCAGGCAACCTTTCGCGCCGATTCTGGTGGTTTGCCTGGGGGTAGGAGCACAGAAAATGGAACCCCTTGAAGAATTGCAACTGCAGCACCTTTTGAGGAACCATATTTGGAAGGGGCAAAAGGATTTTCCTGAGAAAGGTCGATTTGCTTGCCTTCCTCTTTTTCGAATTCCTCGATGAATTCTCGATTCGCGGCTCCGGTGTAGGAATATACCAGACCTGATTGCGGCGGGATTTGGTCAGATCGCAAACGATCCCCGGTCACAAGACAATCAGCCATCGGGTCGGCGAAGGTATCCACGTGCCCGGAAGCCTTCCAGATCGCCGGGTGCATGATGATAGTGGCATCAAGGCCGACCACATCCTCACGTTCCCGGGTCATGGTGCGCCACCAGGCGTCGCGGAGATTCCGCTTCAATTCCGTGCCGAGCGGGCCGTAATCCCAGAAGCCGTTGATCCCGCCGTAGATTTCGGAGGACTGGTAGATGAAGCCCCGGCGTTTGCAGAGGCTGACGATTTTTTCCATTACGGGCGTTTCGGCTTTTACGGGGGCGGACATGGCCGGGATGAAAGCGGCAGGCGGGGCAGGGTGCAAAGGGAAATGAATCATGGGCACCGTTCCGGGAAAGGCGTGTCGTCTGGCAGTCCGACCTGGAGCATCGGCGGAGCATCCTCAAAAAACGAACTCAGCGGGAGCTTCGTCCACCCTGGAGTAGCCAATTCCCGGAAAACACGACTCGCGGGCGGCAGAGTCAGGCCATGCACGATTTCGAGGATTGCGGCTGGAATCTCCGCCAGGGGTGGTAGGTTAAGCCATGAATCTGGCCAACTGGATCACAATTTCCCGCATCCTGCTGATCCCGGTTTTTGTCGGGTTGGCGCTATATTACGGGAAAAGTGCGGCGGCGGGTCAGCCAGTGGAAGCCTACCGCATCGCCGCAGTGGCGGTCTTTCTGGTGGCTTGTGTCAGCGATTTTGTGGACGGCTGGGTGGCACGCACTTTCAATCAACAGACGCGTCTCGGCAGCCGGCTGGATCCCATCGCGGACAAGGGACTTGTCCTCGCCGCTCTGATCACCCTGTCCACTTCATGGCCGGAAGATCACCGGTTTCCCCTCTGGTTTCCAGTGCTGGTCATCAGCAAGGATGTGCTGTCGTTCGGCGGCGCATGCCTGATTCAATACTGTGTCGGCAATGTCATCATCCGCCCGCACTGGACCGGGAAAGTCTGTGCGGTCAGCCTGATGGTCGCTCTCTCCTGGGCCATGCTGCGGCTGGACTGGCTGCCGCCCATCGTGCCGGTGGTGGTGGCCTCCATCTTCGTGGTCGCCTCCGGCATCGCCTACATCTTGGACTGTGCACGGCAGATCCGGGAGGGTGAAGCGGTCAAACGGTAACCGCCTGCCTCCGCTTGCCTTCCCGATAA
>JAYUWQ010000131.1:0-2216 GCA_043753485.1 bacterium | reverse complement strand
CGGTCGCCTACGTCAAAGAGAATCCGGGCAAGGCGGTGCTGGCCGGGCTCGGGGCCGGATTTCTGATCGGCCTGCTTTTCCGCGAAAAATAACCCCTCGGCACCACCTCTCCGCCTCCTCTCCCATGTCTGCCGAATTTTCCTCCCCCATTCCCGTATCCACCCCTGATTTGGTGCTGCTGCCGCCCGCTGCGCCGGTCCCTGTCGTGGAAACTCCCGCTTCGACGCTGCCACCGGCGATTCAGGCGCTGGCCCGGAATCCCATCGTGTTGGCAGGCGGAGCGGTGTTGGTGGGGGTCGTGCTTTCCCGCTTCCTGGTCACTCCTTCGGCGAAAAAATTCGCGCGGGAACTCGCTGCTGAGGCCCTGAAACAGCTCAAACCGGCCGCCACCGGAGCCGCTGGAATGGCGGGTACTGCCGCGGTGGGCTCGTTGCTGGAGGTGGGGATTGAAAAATACGGCCCGCAAATCTCCGATTTTGCGAAGAAAATGCTTGCGGAGATGCTGCGGAAAAAAGAATAACGCCTTGCCCGGTGTGCCAAGAAGGCCGCCAACTGACTTTTTCCATCCCACCCTTTTATCCCATAGGAATCCCCCTGAATGAGCGAGGCGACCGAAGTAACCCAGGACCGCGTGGCCGCATTGGCCCACGTGGACGAATATCTTAAACTTGGCCAGGAATACGATTGTTCCGACATCCACCTGGCTACCGCAGCGGCTCCCCTCTGGCGCCGCTACGGCCAGCTCCAGCAGATCTGGTCCAATGCCGAGAAATTGACCGCAGCTGATACCAAAAGCCTGGTGGAGAGTTTTCTGACTCCCAAGGAAATGAAGCGGCTGCTGGAACTGGGCGACGTAGACTTTGCCTACGCGACTCCTTTCGGTCGTTTCCGTGCTTCCGTCGTCACCCAGCGGCTCGGCTACGACATGGCTTTCCGGATCATCAATACCCGGGTGCGCACCATGGAGGAGTTGTCCCTCCCGGCCAGCCTCAAGCCCCTGACCCAATACCATAACGGACTGGTGCTGGTCACCGGTTCGGTGGGTTCAGGCAAGTCCACCACCCTCGCCTCGCTGGTCGATGCCATCAATGAGGAGCGGAATGACCACATCATCACCTTGGAAGACCCCATCGAATACGTCTTCAATTCCAAGAATTGCCACGTCAACCAACGCGAAGTCCACAGCCACACCGACTCCTTTGCCGCCGCGCTGCGCGGGGCGCTCCGTCAGGATCCTGACGTGATCATGGTGGGGGAAATGCGCGACCTGGAGACGATCTCCCTCGCCATCACGGCTTCGGAAACGGGTCACTTGGTGCTAGGCACCCTGCATACCGGTTCGGCTCCCCGGACCCTGGACCGCGTGCTCGACGTTTTCCCTACCGACCAGCGGGACCAGATCCGCATCATGGTGAGTGAATCCCTGCGCGGCATCATTTCCCAGCAATTGGTTCCCCGGAAGGATGGGAATGGAAGGGCGCTCGCCATCGAACTGCTCGTCAACACCCCGGCGGTCGCCAACTGTATCCGTGAAGGCAAAACCTTCATGCTGCCGGGCATCATGCAGACCGGCCGTGCGGTCGGGATGGTCACCATGGACGATGCGCTGAAGAATCTCTACGAGCGCGATATCATCTCCGCCGAGGACTGTCTCTTCCGGTCAAACGATCAGGATCAGATGCGCAAAGACCTCAAAATGTAACCGGTGCCGCTTGGCCCTCCCTCTTTTCCCATACCTTTTCCCCATCCAATTGCCATGGCTGCTGTCATCGACCAATTTTTTCACGAACTCATTGAACTGGGAGGCTCCGACCTCCACATCGCAGAAGGTCAGCCACCCAAGGTGCGTGTGCATGGCGGAGTCCGTGCCATCCGGGAGGAAATTTTGAGCCATGAGTTCATGCAGGAGATGCTTAAAGGCATTTGCGAACCCCGTGCGTGGGAGAAATTCATGACCCGGGGCGATCTCGACTTCGCCTACGAGATGGATGAAGACTCCCGTTTCCGCTGCAATTACTACAAGCAGCAAAACGGCCTCGGGGCGGTTTTCCGGCTCATTCCCACCAAGATCAAAACTTTGGAAGAACTGGGAGTTCCCCAGGTGATCAAACGCTTTGGTGAAATGCGGAGTGGACTCGTGCTCGTCACCGGCCCAACCGGTTCCGGGAAGTCCACCACCCTGGCGGCGCTGATGGATTACATCAATACCAATTACG
>JAYUWQ010000130.1:0-2217 GCA_043753485.1 bacterium | reverse complement strand
TTCTTGTCGACGAAGTTGCCGGGATTGATGCGGACCTTCTCCACCCACTTCGCAGCCTCCATGGCGGCGTCCGGCTTGAAATGGATATCGGCCACCAGGGGCACGTCGCATCCCGCGGCCAGCAGACCCGCTTTGATGTGTTCCAGGTTGGCCGCATAGACGCGGGTCTGCGCCGTGACGCGGACGATCTCACAGCCGGCCTCCACCAGACCCAGGGCTTCCTGCACGCAGGCTGCGGTATCCCGGGTGTCGCTGGTCAGCATGCTCTGCACGCGCACCGGATTGTCCCCGCCGATCGCGACCTTTCCTACTGTGACGACACGCGTTTTCCGTCGCTGATAATGGTAAAGATCAGGGCAGTAGCGGAGCATCGTGGAGTCGTTCACAGGGGGGAGTTAAATTCCCCTGGCCCCTGGCGTGCAAGAGCGCAGTCCATGGCCCGGGAAGCCGTTGGGGCTACGGATTGGGCGTGGCAGGTGCGGCAGCCGCGGCGGGTGGAGTGCCGGCGGGCGGGGCAAATTTCAATTCAATCTCCCCGCCGCCATTACCCAGTCCACCCACATCCTTCAGGGTGACGAAACAGACAAATGACAGCAGCATCAGCACGCAGGCCGTCTGGATGTATTCCATGATCTTCAAATTGGCCGTTTTGCCGCGGATCATTTCCAGCAGGGCCATGGTGATATGGCCGCCATCCAGCACCGGCAGCGGCAACAGATTGAAGATGGCCAGACCGATATTCAGCATGACGCTGAAGTAGAGCACCATGTTCCAGGCATACCTGTCCTGGAGGATGTTGTAATACACATTCATGATGCCCACCGGGCCGCTCATGTGGGACACACTTATGGAGCTGGGGGTCACGAGCGCACGGAGATTGGACAGGGAGGTGGCGGCCATCTTGTAGAGCAGCGCAAAGGGATTGGGCTTCTCCAGGGTCACATCATCCGGGTTGGAGATCATGAAATCCAATCCGGTGGTGGGTTTCGAGAAGAAGTCCTCGGCGGCTTTGTCGGTCCGGGTGGAAGTGCGTTCCGGTTTTACCGGAGTGAGGGTCAAATTCAGGGTTTCGCTACCTCGTTTGATCTCCAGCGCCATGGCTTGGCCGCTGCCTTCACGGGCCATGGATTGGATCACGGAAGCGTCCAGGACGGGCTTGCCATCAATGCCGACAATGTGGTCGCCCTTCTTCAGGCCGGCCAATTCACCGGGACTGTTGGGTTTTACCTCGATCACCCGGTAGTCCAGAGCCGGTCCGATGCCGACCATGCGGAACGGCGGCCGTCCCCAGAGCCGGGTCCACCAGGACTCCACCTGCCATTTCTTGTCCGCCGTACCCTTGCCAATCGGCGCATTGACCACGATTTTCACCGGACTGGCTGCCCCCGCCCGTTCCACTTCAAATTCCAAGGTGTCATTTTCGCTGGAAGCGACGGCCCACTGCACACTGCCGGAAGGGCCCAGGAAAGTAGTGATCGGATTGCCATCGATTTTCAGAATCCGGTCGCCCAGTTGCAGTTCCGACTTGGCGGCGTAGCCATCCGGCAGGATGCGGCCAATGGTGGTGCTGAGCATCGCGGGGTGCGTGGGCTTGCCGAAGATGCTGACCAGGCATGCAAAAAACAAGGCCAGGAGGGCGCTGAAAAGCGGGCCGGCGAAGGCGACGATGATTTTGTCGATCGGTTTGATGGGGGGCAGTTTTTCGGCGGTAACGTCGTTTTTCCCCTCAATGGCCTCCATCGGAGCCATTTGCGGCAAGGCCACAAACCCACCGATGGGCACACATCCGAGGCCGTATTGCACGCCATTGATGGTGCGTTTCCAGATCGGTTTGCCCATCCAGATTTGAAACTTCTCCACCTTCAACCCCCGCCAGCGGGCGGCGAGGAAATGGCCCCACTCATGGACTAGGATCACGAAATTAAACACCACCAGCACCAGCAGCATGGTGCCGGCAAAACGGAGCACGGAGAGGACTTCGGTCATAAAAAGGAAAAGACGGCAGAATCGATTATTTTGGAAAAATTGGAAATATACGAATTTCCATACAGTTTACCACGGTTTTTACGGGATGCAATTGCCCGTATTTCTGAGGGAAGCGTGGCTGGATGGCCGGGTTTGTCATGAAATTGCGGTGGATTGAAGCGGGGGCGGGCGTATTGCCGCGGTGGAAAATCCTGCGCGCCGCCGGCCGCTTAAACTGAAGTCCCTGATTCA
>JAYUWQ010000129.1:0-5456 GCA_043753485.1 bacterium | reverse complement strand
GAAAGTCCCTTGGGATCTCTTTATCCCGCGCGACGAACGGGTGGCGGCGAGGCGGAGCTTCAAGCAGCTGACCACTGCCGCCACGGCGAGTGCCTTCGAGGGCGGAGTGGTGTCGCGTTTTGGCAAGCGGCGGGTCATCTCCTGGTCCAATACCGCGTTGCTTTCCGAGGATGGACGGACCGTGGAATATGTCATCATGAGCGGGATTGATGTGACCGATACCAAACGGCTGGAGGCGGAGGTGCTCAACGTGGCCGAGCGGGAGCAGAGCCGGTTTGGGCATGACCTGCATGATGGGCTGGGCCAGCATTTGACCGGGATCGAGTTCATGAGCCAAGTGCTCTCGCAGCGGCTGGCGGCGCGCGGCCGGCCTGAGGAGGCGGCGGATTTGGATCAGATCACGGGATTGATCCGGGAAGCGATCGGGCAGACGCGGGATCTGGCGCGGGGCCTGTCGCCGGTGGTGCTGCAGAGCAAGGGGCTGGCAGTGGCGCTGCAGGATCTGGCCGCCAGTGCCACCAAACACCTGCGGTTGGAATGCCTGTGCCGGCTCCCCGCCGAGAGCCCCGGCGCCGTGGAGGATCCGGAGATGGCGATCCACCTCTACCGGATCGCCCAGGAGGCGGTGGCCAATGCGGCCAAGCATGGCAAGGCCTCCCGGGTGACGCTTTCTTTGGGCAATATCGAAGGCCGCGTGGAATTGACCGTGGAGGACAATGGCATCGGGTTGCCTCCTGATTTCACCGGAGGCAGTGGCGGCATGGGGCTGCGGGTGATGCAGTACCGGGCCGGTTTGATCGGGGGCACCCTGCATATCGGGACCCACCCGGGCGGCGGAGTGGTGATCACCTGTGCCATCGAGCCTCCGCGGATTGCCCGGGACGTCCGTCTGAAACGTTAGCCGGAAGTGGTCAAATTCCTCGACAAACCCTCCGATCCCCGGCATTCAGGTAAGCAGCCCATGTCCAAAAAACGCGTTCTTATCGTCGATGACCACCCCCTGATGCGTCAGGGTCTGGCCCAATTGATCAACCACGAGCCCGGCCTGCAGGTCGTGGGAGAAGCCAGCGATGCCGCCGCCGGCCTCTCCGCCGTGATCGAACTCCAGCCGGATCTGGTCATCATCGACATCTCCCTGCCGGGCAAAAATGGGCTCGAACTGATCAAGGACATCCGCGCCTGCACCAAGGAGCCCGCCCTGCTGGTGCACTCCATGCATGACGAAAGCCTCTACGTGGAGCGCGTCCTGCGCGCCGGAGGGCAGGGCTACATCATGAAGCAGGAGGGCGGCAAAAAGATGATGGAGGCGATCCAGAAGATCCTTGAGGGAGAGATCTACGTCAGCCCGGCCATGTCCGGGAAAATCATCGAAATCTTCTCAGGCCGTCGCGGGGCCTCCACCGATCCCGTCGAGGCTCTCAGTGACCGGCAGTTTGAGATTTTCCAGATGATCGGCCATGGCAAGGGCACCCGCTCCATCGCCGAGGAATTGAAGGTCTCGATCAAAACCGTGGACGCCCACCGCGCCAACATTAAAGACAAACTGCTGCTGAAAAGTGGCAATGAATTGGTGCGCTATGCCGTCCGCTGGGTCGAAAACCAAAAATTAAGCTGACTCCTTCAACGATCCCCCCGGTTTTCATCTTCCCTTCAGGGCGTATCCTTAAGGTTTGCGATGGACCGTTGTCCTTAAATCGGATTAAGATTCCCCCTTTATCCTTTTCCCGTCCCCTTCGTCCCCGCGCCATGTCCCGCTCCACGCCTCTGCTGTCCCTGTCGTTCTGCCGCACGCTCATCCCCTTGTTGGGGATGGCCCTGTTGCCCCTGCCTCTCACCGCGGGGAATCAATCCGGCCCCGGCTGGCAACAGAGCAAGCCCAAGGCCAAGGTCAAAGTCAAAGCAACCAAGTCCAAAGATGCCCCCGCGCCCCGCGCCGCCGTGGTCCGGGGCCCCGCCCTTGATCCCGTCCTGCCGCTTGGTTCCGCGATTCCCGTGGCCCCCCAGCGCACCGCACCGGAGGAAGGATCAATCCAGCGCAGCATTCCCGGCACCGGCCCCCTCGGGGAAGACGAACTCATCAGACTGGCCATCGCCAACCATACCGAACTGGCCCGCCGCCGCTCGGAAATTCTGATCGCCCGGGCCAAAGCCAAGGGCGCCGGCGACTGGGAAAACCCGGAACTGCGGATCGGTTATGTGTGGGATCAGGATGACCGGCTCAGCGAACCCTTCACCGAGCAGGCCACCGAACGGATCACGGCCCGCGAAAGCTATTCCTCCCTGGAGCGCCAACGCAATCTGGCCCCGGAATTCTTCCCCGGTTATGGCGAGTCCTCCCTCCAGCGCACCAGTGGCAGCGTGAATACCAGCCGCTACCGCACCATCGAGCGTAAGGTCACCCCGGGCCAGTTCCGGGATGTGGTGGAAACCACCGTGTATGAACAGCGCAAAGCCAGCGAAAGCTCCCTGCAAAACACCGCCAATACCGGCCAGGGTGTTACCTTGAACAGCCGGGAGGCCCGCGCCCAGCAGACCAACCGGCGCATCCTGGAGCGGTCCCGTGAAGTGATCAATCACCCCGACGAATATTCCCGCGATGATGAGTTTGGCCTGTTGATCCGTTTCCGGATCCCCAATCCCTGGGAGCGCAAAGCCAACTTGGAAATTGCTGCCGCCGAGACCGCCCGGGCCGAGTCCGACTATCTGATCGAAGAGGATAAAGTAGTGCGCACCGTGCGCGCCATGTATGAAGACCTGAACATGGCCGAAAGCGTGGCCCGCAGCACCGGAGCCCGCCGCGCCCTCAATGAGAAATTCCGCGATGAGATCGACGCCACCAACCTCCCGGGTCTGGCGGATTTGGGGGCCGATATCCGGCTGGGTGTGGGCAAGACCATCCGCGAGCAACGGGAATTCCGCAGCGACATCGCGCGCCTGCGTCAGGAACTGGCCACCCTCTGCGGTCTCGCCCATCCCGGGCGCATCTCCGTGATAGGCAAGCCGACCCGCCGCCTCGTGCCGTTGGAATCCCTCGACGTGGATTATCTTATCAGCATGGCCCAGTTGCACCGGTCCGACTTGTTGGACCTGAAAGCCCGTCTGGCCGTGGCCAAGGCGGAACTCATGGGTGCCAAAGCCGCCAAAATCCCCTTCTTCACTTTTGTGGATGGCGGGTGGGCCACCTCCCAGACTTCCGGGCGCACCGGGGAGAATGAGGAATGGGCCGTCCGGGCCGGTATCAGCCTGCCGCTCTTCGACTGGATCGGGATCAACAAGGCCCACTTGGAGCACGAAACCGCCTCCACTGCTTACAGCCAGCAGATTGAGGAGCAGAGCCGCCTCATCGCCACCGATATTCGTCAGGCCATCGACCGCATCCGCGCCGCCGCCAAGGAACTGTCCGTCTACGAATCCGACCTCGCCCGCGTCAAAGCAGACTCCCGCAAGAGCATCGAACAGACCTCGGTGGATCCCATCCGCAGTCTGAAGACCCGCTATCAGACCGAGGAACTGGTCTTTAAGTTTGAGGAAGACCGCTACGAGGTCTGGTCCGATTATTACAAGGCCGTGATGGAACTGGAACGCGCCCTCGGCACCCGTCTTGAGCGGGTCCTCAGCCGGTAAGCCGGATCGTTGCCCCTTTCTTTAACACCCGGACAAGCTTGTGATTTGCATGGGAAATTGAATTCCTGATCACCCAGCGGAGTGATACCCATGGAAGATATCAGTTGTTCCTGATCGGTGCTCTCCGGGAAATCGGTGGTTACTCCTCCCGGTTCAGATGGGTTGAACGGGGCGGGCTTGGGCGGGCAGCCGTGAGACGGCGAGGGTGTGGGCTTCGGCCAGATAACCTTTGAGCAGATCGCCGTTCCGCCCGCGGGGGTTCAGGATGCAGGCAAAGTGCTGCCGGGCGTAGTGGGGGTGGGGCAGGAATTGGTTCAGCGCCTCGTAGTTGATCCCGCTGATGTCCCAGGAACCCGGAGGGAAGAGGGATTCGAACGTGGCGGGGGCGAGGGCGAAGTTCACCCGGAAGACTTCGGGGCGGTTCAGATCGGAGACCTGGTCGTAGGGATTGTCAGAATCGGCGAGGGAGGCGAAGGGCAGGTGATGATCCGCTCCGGCAAAAAAGAACCGATAACCGCAGTGGTCCCGGGTCTGCACCCCGGGGAAGGCGCTCCTGAGATAATGTTCCAAGTCCTGGAATTTAAGGGCGGGCGATTCCGCGCTGAGAGCGGAGGGGGCGGGGCAAACAATAACGTTCATGGGATGGGATGAGGTTCGTCAAGGCACTGCCATGATTTAAGGGAGATTGGAAATTTGTCTCCAGGCCTTTAGTCGTAGGTGGGGGCAAAGGATTCTCCTAAGCGGAGGTGGGTGTTCCGGGAACCTTGGGGCAGGTATGTGGGGACACAGATTTTCCGCATGATCTCAGGGGTCGGGGATTCACCGCAGCGGAGCCCGGGCCGATGGTAACCTCCCGCCAGCCGTTCCGGCATCGGAAGCAGTTCCCTCCCAGAGGACAGAGGATGGGCCTGACTGACTCTGATAAAACGTCAGGGGGACAGGAGCGTCCTCGCCTGCTGCTCAAGGTCGGTGCAGGCGCGGGTGCTGCGTAGGTGGACAGGGAGCCGGGCGATAGCGGTGAGGGCGGCGCGGGCGGCCGAACGGGCGCCGGCCTGATCTCCGGTGGCGGCGAGGAGGTTGGCTTTGCGGATATGGAGGGATTCCGGCCGCGGGGCTGTGGCGATCATGGCATTGAGGCGCTGCACGGCGGCAGGAGTGCGGCCGAGCTTGATTTCAAGACGCAGGGCCTCCTCCTGGAAGACGGGCAGAGGATGTTTGGCCAGGAACGTCTCCAGCCAGGTGAGGGCGGCGGCGGCATCGGTGGACTCGGTGAGGCGGAGCCGCAGGGCCACGGTATCCGGCGGGGGAGCCGGGGAAGCGGCCATGAGGAGATCCAGTTCACGCAGGGCAGCGGCGGTCTCATGGAGATCGGCCAGGGTCTGGCAATAATCGAACCGCACCCGGGGATCCTGTGGCACTTTTTTCAGAAAGGCCTCCTGCACGGCGCGGGCTTCGGCAGGTTTGCCGCTGCGGCGGAGGATATTGCCGCGGAGGGCGAGGGCCGGATCATGGCCGGGCTGGAGGGTCTCCACGATGGCCAGATCGGCGAGGGCCTCGGGGAAGTGATCAAACTGCGAGTAGAGGGAAGCCCGTTCGAAGTGCAGCGTGGCTTTGCCAGGCTGATCTGAGATCGCCCGCGTGAGGATCACGATGGCTTCATGCACATCCCCATGCCCATGGACGGCCGCCGGGCCCGCCCATCCCAGGACAGCCGCGAGTACAGAAACCAGTGGGGAAGGGCGGTGCCACATTGGATAGAAAGCTATGCGGGCCGGCCGGAAAATAGCAAGCTGGATCTGGATTTGACCGCAGAGACGCAGAGGGCACCGGGA
>JAYUWQ010000128.1:0-5457 GCA_043753485.1 bacterium | reverse complement strand
TGAATCTCTTCAACGTCTCCACCACCAGCATGTTTGTGCTCGCTGGCTGCGGTCTCGCCGTGGTGAAACATGGCAATCGCGGCATCACTTCCAAGAGTGGAGCCGCCGACGTGCTGGAAGCACTGGGCATCCGCATTGACCTCCCTCCGGCTGCGTTTGCCGAATGCGTCAAACGCCATGGCACCGCATTCATGCTGGCACCGCAATATCATCCAGCCTTCGCCGCCGTCGCCCCGGTGCGCAGGCTCCTTGCAGAGGAAGGCACCCGTACCCTGTTCAATATCATCGGTCCGCTCCTCAACCCCCTCAGTCCCGCCTATCAACTCGCCGGAGTTTTCGATCCATCCCTGCCTTCCACCTACGCCGGCATCCTCCGCACGCTGGGCCGCACCCGGGCGTGGGCGGTTCATGGCACTACCGCCGATGGACGCAGCATGGACGAAGTCTCCACGCTCGGGCCCACCCAGATTGTCATCGCCGAGCCCACCGGCCTCCGCGGGGAAACGATCACTGTCTCCGCTCCACCGGCCCGCCTCGAGGACCTCCAGGGAGGCGATGCCTATCACAACGCGGCCCTCCTCGCCGGTATTCTTGATCGCAGCGACCAGGGCCCCAAACGCCACCTCGTCCTTGCCAATGCGGCGGCCGCCCTCCAGGTCACCGGCACGGTCTCCGGCTGGGACGAAGGCCACGCCCTCGCCGCAGAAGCGATCGATTCAGGCCGGGCCCTTGGCGTGCTGCGGGCGTTGCAGCAGTTTTCGTAGCCAAACGCTTTTCCCGGCCTGTCTGCCCATGTTTTGTGTGCCGTCCACACCGCCCGGGAATCAGGGCCAGTGATCCCCTAAAGCACAAAAAAGCGGACCTGCCCATCACAGGCAGGTCCGCACGGAGACTTCTTAAAAGCTCCTTAGATCTTGGCAGGCTTGACTGGTTTCTCCGGAGCCTCACGTTCAATGCTGCTCAGGGCCTCAAGGCGTTGGGCATCGGCATCGAGGATTTGGTTCCTCAGATTGAGCTTCCGCTTTTCAGCCCACCAAAGCACCACCGGGGCCGCAATGAAGATGGTGGAGTAGGTCCCTGAGATCATGCCGATCAGCATGGCAAAGGAGAAATCCGCCAAGGATTTGCCCCCAAAGAGCAGCATGGCAATGACCGCGAGGGCCGTAACCCCGCTGGTGATAATGGTGCGGCTCAGGGTGGCACTGATGGCGTAATTGAGCACTTCGGACAAATCTCCTTTGCGGGTGCGGAGTTCCTCCCGGACGCGGTCGAAGATAACAATGGTGTCGTTCACGGAATAACCCGCGATGGTCAGAAAAGCCCCGACGAGGATGAGACCGACTTCCTTGCCCACCAGGGCACAAGCTCCGACGGCGATGATCACGTCGTGCATGACCGCCACAATGACGCCGATGGCGAAGGCTGATTCAAACCGGAAGGTCAGGTAGGTAAAAATGCCGATCAGGCCCATGACGATCGCCCAGATGGAATTCTTCAGCATCTTGTCTCCCACCGAGGACCCCATGCTTTGTTTGTCGGCCCCTTCAAACTGTTTGGCTTTTTCCGGATCGTTGCCGGCGAGGTCCTTCTGCAATTCGGCGATCAGGGCATCCGCAGTTCCCGGGGCGCTGCGGATGGTGAAGTATTCATTCCCTCCCACTGGCTTGACCGATTGCACGTTGAAGGAACTGGCGTCGAATTTCTGTCCTTTCACTTCCAAGGAGAAGTCCGCGAGGGATTGGGTGATCTGCGCTTCCGTCAGTCCGGGGATACTGGCGAGGCTGACCGAATCCCCCCCTCTGAGTTCATACCCCAGCACCCGCTGGCCTTTGAAAGCAATCACTGAAAGGGAGGCCAGAATCAGGACTCCGGAAAGGATAAAGGCCTTTTTCCGCATGCTCATGAAGTCAATCAAGCGGTTGGAAATGAGGCTGAGGAAGGACAGCTTTTTCACCCCGAATTTCTCCACCCAGAGAAAACAGACCCGGGTAATGAGCAGCGCGGAGAACATGGAGGCCAACAGCCCGATCGTCAGCGAAAGCCCGAACCCGCGGATGGCTCCGGTGGCGATCACCATCATGATGACCGAAGTAATCAACGTGGTGACGTTCGAGTCGAAAATGGCGCTGAAGGCTTTTTCGTAGGAGGCCTTGATGGCCGCAGAAAAGGATTTCCCGGCCGCGAACTCCTCTCTCATGCGCTCATAAATCAGCACGTTGGCGTCCACCGCCATCCCGAGGGTGAGGATGATCCCGGCAATCCCGGGCATGGTCAGGGTAAAGCCAAACACCTGCATGGCACCCAGCAGCAGCAGCAGATTCATCACCAGACCGATCACAGCGATGATACCGGAAAGCCGGTAATAGATCATCATGAAAACCAAGGTGGAAAGCAGACCGAAAAGGGCGGAATAGAGCCCTTGATTGATGACCGCTTCTCCATAGCTGGCGGAGGTAGTACTGGATTGCTCCACCAGAAGGGGGTTTTCCAGGGGATTTTCCAGAGCACTTGCCAAATCGCGGGCTTCGGCTTCATCAAAGCTGCCGGTAATTTGAAACTGCGCCCCGAAGCTGCTTTGAATAGTAGGTGCCGAAATCACCACCCCATCCAGCACAATGGCGAGGGGCTTTTGAAGGTTTTCCTTGGTGATCCGGGCCATCTGCTCCCCAAACTCATCATGAAGCGTCACGCTGATGTGGTGATTCAGGGCTCCGGGGGCGAGCGCGGCAAAGGCGGATTTCACGCTTTTCCCACCCATCTCGGCTTTGTTTTTCACAAAGACCGTGGTCTTGGGCTGATTGGGGTCCTTGATCTCCTTGCCGGTTTTGGGATCCTTGATTTTTTTGGATTCCTCGTAAGGCAACGCCTTGAATCCGGGTTCAATTCCGGGATCCCCGGGAGGGTTGGGCTGCATTCCGCCACCCGCGATGTTCTTGTCCGAGAGAAGGTGGAATTCCAATTTGGCCACACGCTCAATGATCCCCTTGCTCTTGCGGATTTCCTCGTCGCTCAAGCCCGGGACTTCCACATAGAGTTTGTCCGTGCCCTGGGGAGTCACCGTGACGTCCAGTGTGTTGTTGGGGTTCAGGCGGTTATCGATGATTTCCTGGGCGCTCCGGAGGGAATCCGGATTGATTTCCTTACCCTCGGCGGCCTGCACTTTCACAAGGAAGGAGGCTCCTCCCTGTAGATCAATCCCCTTTTTCAGCCCAAGCCCCACACAGTAAAAACTGAACAGGCCCAACAGGATCGACAACACGGTTCCGGCGTTGCGTTTTCTCTTGTCGGTCTCCGCCGCAAAATAAATCACAAAAAGGGCGGCGGCCGCGATGCCGACCACCATGACCATGTAGGGGAGGAGATACTCGTAGGGCTGGAGGGCGGCTTTCAGATCCATAAAAAAGGAAGGAGGCGGGAAAAGGGAATAGGCAAAGGGAAGCGTCGGGAAGGGTGGCGGCCGCTTATGAGGAAACCACCTCCGTGGCCACCACCTCGGGATCGTCGGTCTTTTTGGTGACACTCACCACACTGGCTTTCTCGACTTTGATCTTCACGCCATCGGCAATTTTGATCACCACGGTACGGTCGCTGACGTTGGTGACCAGTCCGTGGATTCCCCCGGCGGCGATGACTTCGTCACCGGTCCTGAGCGCCGCGAGGCGGGCCATCTGCTCCTTCTGGGCCCGGCGCTGCGGGCGGATCAGCATGAAATAAAACATCACGATCAGCAGCAATGGCATGGCCAAACCGCCCAGCATGGACGGGGACTGCGGGGCGGCTCCGGCAGGAGCTTGTGCGAGAAGGGAAAAGGCGGCGGACATCATAAATCAATTGGGGCTGGGGAGCGGGCTTGGTATCGGGACAAAAAAGCCGCGCGGTACGCGGCAAAGGTCCCTGCCTCCAGTGCCGCACGGGCACCTCGGACGAGGGACTGGTAGAAATGCAGATTGTGCAGACAAATCAACCTCAATCCCAGGATTTCCCCGGAGCGGAAGAGGTGCCGGTTGTAGGCCCGGCTGAAGTCTGCGGTCAGGGAGTGCGAGCACTCAGCGTCCAATGGGCCGTGATCAAACTCGAAACGCTTTCCCTTGATATGCACCGGCCCATCCATGGTGAACGCCGTGCCGTGCCTCGCCAGGCGGGTGGGCAACACGCAATCGAACATATCGATGCCCCGGGCGATCATTTCCAGAATCTGCGGCGGCGTGCCGAGGCCCATCGCATAACGTGGCTTTCCAGCCGGCAGGTGCGGCGTGCTCGACTCCACCGCCCGCATCATTTCCTCCTCTGGCTCGCCCACACTAACCCCTCCCACCGCATAACCATCAAAATCCATGGCCGCGAGGGCCTTGGCGGCCTTCTCCCGCAACGCGGCATAGCCACTGCCCTGCACGATCCCAAAATGGTATTGTCTGGCCCCGGTGTCCGTTTTGGGCTGGTTCCTGGTGATCCATTCCTTGCAGCGCAAAGCCCAGCGCAGGGTCAAATCCAAACTCTCCCCGGCTTCCCGCTCGCCGCAGGGCCAGGGTGGACACTCGTCAAAGAGCATCGCAATATCAGAACCCAGCACCGCTTGGATTTCCATGGAGGTTTCCGGACCGATGAAGCACTTCGACCCATCGAGGTGGCTTTGGAAATGAACGCCTTCTTCTTTGACCTTCCGCAGCTTGGCGAGAGAAAACACCTGATACCCGCCGCTGTCGGTCAGAATCGGCCGGTGCCACCGGCTGAACCGGTGCAGGCTGCCAAACGAACGGATGACCTCCAGGCCAGGCCGCAGATTGAGGTGGTAAGTATTCCCGAGGATGATTTGCGCACCGATCTGGTCCAGTTCCGCCGGCGACACCGCTTTGACCGTCCCCTGGGTCCCAACCGGCATGAAGGCTGGGGTCTCCACCACTCCATGGGGGAGCGTCAGCCGGCCGCGCCGGGCCATCGAGTCAGGGTCTGTGGAGAGAAGCTCAAACATGAGGGGCCGGTTCCGTGTCGGTCTTGTCAAGATTCCGCAAGCGGAAAGCTGGGGAACGCCCTGTGGAACAAGGAAAAAATCAAGCCCCGCGTCCTACTGTTCCCCACTTATTCGCGAGTTATTCACCGCCCGCGGCTGAAACCTCAGGCCGATTGTGCCATTGACTTGATCCCATGGGCCAATTTGGATTTATGGTAATTTAATTTTACTGTAACTCCTTTTTTATCAAAGTGTTCTGTCGATTTGAAACCTGTTTGAACTATTAAACAATCCGTGGAGAATCCGTCTTGTCTGACAGTTGTGTCACCTGAATACCCCGCCCGGCACCCTTAAAATGGCTGATTCTCCCCCTTTGCCGCGGATTTGTTCACCGCCCCCCGGACCGACCCGGCCGGCGTTCATGGTCAAGCCATTGCAGTCGGGCGGAGGAATCGCCAGCAGAGGGTCCCACGCCATAACGGCTGCCGGCACGCTGCCCCGGCGGGCCG
>JAYUWQ010000127.1:0-2223 GCA_043753485.1 bacterium | reverse complement strand
CTCGCGCCAAATCCCGGCCAGCGTTTCCTCCACCGGATTTCGAGGAGCCACATAATTCTGGTCCGTCCCGGTTTCATCCGCCTCTGGCGGCGGCAAATTCTGGCGGTCCACTTTCCCATTCGGGGTCAGGGGCAGCGCGTCGAGCATCACAAAGGCTGTCGGAATCATGTAATCGGGCAAGGCCGTTTTCAAAGCCACGCGCAGCGCACTGGCGGTCAGTGCGGCGTCCTCCCGGCCCACCACATAGGCCACGAGCCGTGGGTGGCCCGGCCCATCCGCTCGCACCATGACCACGCTCTGCATTACGTCCGGTTGCCGGCCTAACACGGACTCGATCTCGCCCAACTCGATGCGGAAACCGCGAATCTTGACCTGATCATCAAGCCGGCCAAGGAAATCAAGCCGGCCGTCTGACCGCCAGCGGCAGCGGTCACCGGTGCGATAGAGTCGTGCCCCTGCGTTGCTGTGGAACGGGTTGGAAACAAACTTCTCCGCCGTCAATTCAGGTCGTCTCCAGTAACCTCGGGTCAACTGTTCTCCGCCGATAAACAACTCTCCCGTCACCCCGACCGGCACCGGTTGCAGGGCGGGGTCCAGAACGTAGAGCTGCGTTCCTGGAACGGGTTTCCCGATCGGAACCGAAACGGCCCCCGCATCGCCGTCCGAACACACCTGATGAATGCAACAGCCGACGGTTGTTTCCGTAGGTCCATATTCATTGATAAACCGCGCCTGCGGAACCCGTCGCTGCCAGCGGCGAGCGAGGGCGGCAGGGAAGGCTTCGCCTCCGACGACGAAGTTCCGGGCGGACCGACTGACGTCTGCGTCGCCCAGGAGAATATCCAACGCTTCCAAGTGTGCAGGGGTGAGTTTGACGAGGCTGAAATCGCGATTCTGACGCAGGCCATCGGCGAGGCCGGCAAGACTGTCTTCCTCGGAAATCAGCAGCGCGGTTTTTCCACTCACCAGCGGCAACAGGAGGGAAGTCACGGTCAGGTCGAAGGTGAGCGGCGACTGCACGGGCGTGCCTGAGCCTTCTTCGGTGCAGTATCTTTTGCCTGCCCAGCGCAGGTAGGTGACCACCTGACGATGTTCCACCGCCACGCCCTTGGGCCGGCCGGTGGAACCGGAGGTGAAAATAATATAGGCGAGTCCCTCGGACGAAATTTTGGAGGTTGGCGTTTTGGTCGCAGGGGTGGTGGTTTGCTCCCATCCGCTGTCCAGACAGAGAACGTCAGCCGGACATTCCACCCAAGTGCCGACATGCCCAGACTGAGTGACCAGCACCTTGGCTTCGGAGTCCTGAATAATCAAAGCCAGCCGGTCTTTGGGGTAGGAGGGATCGAGGGGCACGTAAGCGCCGCCGGCCTTGAGGATGCCGAGAAGGGCGACGACCATTTCCAAGGAGCGTTCCAGACAGAGGCCCACGGGAACGTCCGGTCCGACGCCGAGGCGGCGCAGGTGATGGGCGAGCTGGTTGGCGCGGGCGTTGAGTTCGCGGTAGGTCAGGGATTGATCCTCAAACACGACGGCTACGGCGTCGGGCGTGCGTTCGACTTGGGCCTCGAAGAGCTGGTGGATGCACTGGTCTTGGGGGTCGTCCGTCTGGGTATTGTTCCACTCCACGAGGAGACGGTGGCGTTCTTCGGCGGGCAGGAGGTTGAGGCGTCCGATGGCTTCACCCGGTCGAGCTAAGATCGAGCGGAGCAGTTCCTCGAAATGGACGGCCATGCGCACCACGCTCTGAGGAGTGAAGAGATCACTGGCATACTCCACTTCGCATTCCCACGCCGCGTTCTGCGTGTGGATGGTCAAACTTAGATCACTCTTGCTGGTGCCGGTATGACTGGGCCTGGCTTGCACGGTCACCTGATCCAGTGCCCATTCGGGGGCCAGATTCTTGGTCAGCACGAACATGACCTGATAAAGCGGAGCCTGACTTCCGTCCCGGTTTTGCGAGGCCAGTTCGACGATCTGTTCAAACGGCAGTTCCGCGTGGGCCAGTGCTTCCTTCACGTTTTCCTGCACCTGCTGCAACAAGGTCCGAAAGCTTGAGCCGCTGTCCAGCCGCGTGCGGATGGGCAGGGTGTTCAGGCAGAAGCCGATCAGCGATTGCGCCTCGGCCCGGTGCCGGTTGGCCACGGGAGTTCCCACGATGAGATCACTCTGGCCCGTGTAGTGGTGCAGCCAGACTTGGAAGGCCGCCAGCATGAGCCGGAAGGG
>JAYUWQ010000126.1:0-5469 GCA_043753485.1 bacterium | reverse complement strand
CGGCGAACCGGGCCAGCTGGAGCTCGAGCTCCCCCATTTCCTTGAGACGTATGGACCGTTGGTGCTCCTCCGCGGCAACCGACTCCCTGGCGGTCGTCAATTGTTGCTGTATTTCCGCCAGCGCTGACTTTGCGCCCGCTTCACGTTCCGCCCACAAGCCCGCCTCCTGACGAAGCGGGGCCAATTCCTCAAGCAGCCGGGCGGTGGCCATTTCAGCCGCATCCCGGGCCGCCTTGGCGGTGGCCGTTTGCGCCAGGACCAGATCGCGGGACGCCCGGGCCAGCAGAGTTTCTGAATCAATCACGCGCAGCGCAGCCCTTTTCGCCTCTTCCGCGGCGCCACGTTCCGCCGCCGCCGCATCCCGGGCCGCAAGGAGGCTGTCCCGGTCCTGTTGCAGCGAAGCAAACGTCGCCTGAATCTGCTGGATTCCGGCCTGATGGCGCTTCAGTTCCTCCTGCACCGCAACCAGTTGAACCGCCGCTTCTGCTTGTTCCTGACGGACCATGGCAAGGGCCTGCCGGGTCTGCGAGAGCTCCACCGCAGCCGCCTGGGCGTTCCGGGCAGCACTTTCCGACGCGGTGGCAGCCTCGGCCATGGCACGCTGGCACTCTTCACGCTGCGCCGTCAGAACGGTGATTTCGTCTTTCAACCGGGATACGGCCGCGGCCGCCACCTCCTGCTTTGAGGCCAGGAGTTCAGCCTCCGCCTGAGCGGCCTTGCGGGCGGTCTCCTGAGCCTGCCTGGCCTGATCCAGACCAGCTTCGGCGAGGGCTTTTGCCTGCACCGCCTTTTCAGCCGCCCCGGTGGCTTCGGTCAATTTTTTTTGAAGCGCCTCCAACTCCAGGCTGCCTTCCTTCCGCACGGTGTCGTAGGCGATACTGGCGGCGGGTGGAGTCATTTGCCGGGGCACCACCGGAGACGCCGCCAGCGGCATGGGGGTCAACGGCGGAGTCGGAACAGCCACCACTGGAACGATCACGGCGGGGATGGTTTCCGCATCGTAGACAGCTTCCAATTGTCCAAAAGCAATCTTGTCCCCATCTTTCAGGAGTTGCTCCACGACCGGCACCCCATTCACCGAAGTGCCATTGCTGGAATTCAGATCACGCAGAACGAGCGTTTCCGCGCTGCGGCGGAACTCGGCGTGAAAAGAAGAAATCCACGAATTGTCGATGACGATTTCATTGGCCGGATTACGGCCCAACCGGGTGACCGCCTCATTGAGCGGGAAATCGAGCGACTCACTGGAAGTCAGACGGAAGATCAGTTTGGCCATGAAAAGTCGGGGGGCAACCCTGAGATGCCGCCGCCGGAAAGGCGTCCAGCACACGGAAATTAGCAGAAGTGGGTCAGATTATTGAACAAAATACTAAAAAGGAGTGACTTCACCACTCCTTTTAAAAGCAAAGCCAAACTTTATTTTTATAATTATAATTCACCAAGTTATTTATTAAAGTTAAAATTTTAAGAAAGAAATCGAATCTGCCGGAAAACCCCGGGAGACCCCCGCGGGTCGGCGTCCACCCGTTTCCGTTGCGTTACGAATTCTGGTTGCGCAGTGGATGGCGGCGCATTACAACTCCCGCCCGCCGGGCCAGCCCACCGGAGGCCCTGGCCCTGACTTTCCCCATCCCGCCCAACCCTAACCAGATTTAGCAAGATGCCCAGCAAAGGAAAACCCGCCAAGTCTGCCAAACCGGCTGCCACCCCCAAAAAGGCCACCGGATCCAAACCGGCTGCCTCTACCGCCAAATCCCCCATCAAGCCTGCTCCTAAAGCCCCGCTCAAAGCGGCCGCTCAAAGCGTTGAGCCCAAGGCCAAAGAACTTGTGAAAAAGAAACCCGCTGCTGCTGAAGCCAAATCCACCTCCGTCCGTCGCACCCACGCCAAGGCCGAACCGGTAAAACCCACCCCGAAAGCCGCTCCAGTGGCGGTCAAGCCCCTCACCATCTCCGATGTGCCGCAGGAAGGGGAAATCAAACACTCCGTCTTCGTCAAAATGGCCAAGCAGAAGCTGCTGGACCTCAAGGATTCCCTGATGGACTCCATGACCGGCACCGCCAGCGAAACCCTGCGCAACAAAGCGGAAGGCAGCGAAGCGAGCGCCTTCGGCATGCACCAGGCCGACGCCGGCACCGACGCCTACGACCGGGATTTTGCCCTCAGCCTCCTCTCCCAGGAGCAGGACGCGCTGTATGAAATCGAGGAAGCCCTCAAGCGGGTGGAAGCCGGCACCTACGGCGTCTGCGAGATGTCCAACAAACGCATCCCCCAGGCCCGCCTCGAAGCCCTGCCCTTTGCCCGCTTCACCATCGAGTGCCAGCAGCAGTATGAAAAAGAAGTCGGACCCAACAGCGGACGCCGCCAGGTCCGATCCCTTTTCGGCCTGATGGGCTCCGAAGATGATGAAGAAGACGGTGATGAAGAATCGTCCGATAATGAAAAAGAGTAAAAAAGAGAGTTGAAACCCGGAAACCCGGAACTAAACTCCGCCCCCTTTCCCATTCCGAACCTTCCCTGAAAAGTCATGCCACGCGATATTATCATCCTCGAATGCACCGAGGCCCGCGCCGAAGGCGCTCCGCCTTCCCGCTACGTCACCACCCGCAACAAGAAGAGCGTGCGCACGCCCGGCCGTCTTGAGAAGGTCAAGTTCAACCCCTTCCTGAAGCGCCGCACCAAACACCGGGAAATCCGCTGATCCGCGCCCGGCCCTTCCGTATTTAAAACTCAGATCACATCATGCAGCCCAAGACCACGCAGCGCCTCATCAATTTCCGCAAGCATAACAAGCGCATGCCGCGCCGCCGTTATGACATCAAGGTGGAAATGGTGGATTACAAACAACCCGAGTATCTCGCCAAGTTCACCACCGAGACCGGCAAGATCCTTCCCCGCCGCCTCACCGGTATCACCGCCTGGCTGCACCGCAAACTGACCCGCGAGATCAAGCGTTCCCGCAGCGTCAATCTCATGCGCTAGTTTGGAACCAGCGCCCAGCCCGCGCCATTGAGTTCATTTCCCAGTCAGGGGCGTATTCACATGCGCCCCTGATTTATTTTGCCCCATGCCCCCCCTCGAAGACACCCAGAGCCAACCGGACCACCGCCAAGTCCTCATCCCGCGTGTTGGCGTCCGGGGCTTACGGTATCCCATCACCATTCAACGGCCGGACGGTTCGCAATTCGCGGCCAGTGCCACGGCCGCTCTGATGGCCGACCTCGCCGCCAGCGAGCGGGGCACCCACATGAGCCGGTTCGTCAGCCTGCTGCACGAACACCGGGAAGGCATCACCCCTGCCCGGCTGGCCACCATGGTCAGGGAACTCCGGGCCCGCCTCGCCTCCAATGAAGCCCAGATCATCCTCGAGTTCCCTTGGTTCGTCGAAAAATATGCCCCGGTCACCGGCGCCCCCGGATTTGTCGATTATCAGGTCACCTGGGACATTTCCGTCAGCAGCGGGAAAACCACCCTGCTCACCACCGTGGTCGTCCCCATCGCCACCCTTTGCCCCTGCTCCAAGGCCATCAGCGAACGCGGAGCCCACAATCAGCGTGGCAGCCTGACCCTGACCACCGCCGCCGCGCCGCACGTCTGGCCGGACGATCTGATCCGCCTCGCCGAATCCGCGGCCAGCTGCGAGCTCTACAGTGTGCTCAAGCGCCCTGACGAAAAAGCGGTCACCGAACGGGCCTTCGACAATCCGGCGTTCGTGGAGGATGTGGTCCGCAACTGCGCCCTGCTGGCCCGTGAACACCAAGGAATCCATGCCTTCCGGGTCACGGCAGAAAACTACGAAAGCATCCACAACCACAACGCCTGGGCCATGGTGGAAGAAGGCTGGTAAGGAGCCGGGGGAACACGGATTGCCAATCCGCGCTCCAGTTACCCTAACCCAGCAGCAGCCGGCAGAAGATCACCGACAAAATCACCGCGCAGGCATCCGCCAGCAAGCCCGTGGGAATGGCATGGCGCATCCGGCGCACGCCCACCGCACCGAAGTAAACCGCGGCAACGTAGAAAGTCGTTTCCGAACTTCCGTTGATCGTGGCCGCGATTTGAGTGAAGAGGGAATTGACGCCATGCTGATCGGCAATCCCTGCCAGCATCGCGGTCGAAGCCCCGCCACTCAACGAGCGCACAATCGCGATCGGCAGCACTTCCACGGGAAAATACAGCCACGACAGCACCGGCTGGAGCAGGCGGCCCACCAAACCAAGCGCCCCGCTTTCCGTGAACATCCCGACCGCGACGAGCATCGCCACCACGTAGGGAATCACCCGCAGCGTCGTGGCCACACCCTCCCGGGCTCCCTCCACCAGTTCTTCAAAAACTTTGACCCCGGCCAGCGCAGCGTATAGCACGAAGAATCCCATCGCCCCCGGAATCGCCGCCACCGAGACGAATTTCATCATCCTTTGGTAGCCCGCCTCCGGGACGGCAATGAACCAGTCCACATCCGGCGGTGCCGTCCCTCTGACTTTGACATAAGTGTTGTATTGCAGCTCCATCAGCGACTGCGGGGACACGGTATACCAAATCATGATCGCCAAAAATCCTGCGGCCGCGCTCCAGATCACAAGCCGCTTCCACCACGCCATGGGTGGCACGGTGGCCACGGGTTTTTCCACCACTGGCGCGGTCTCCGCCACCGGCTCCACTGCAAACGGCACCACGCGGAAAACCTGCAGCCGTTGCAGAAGGAAGCAAATCGCCACCGCACAAACGGTTGCGAGGCAGGAAGCCAGAATGGCCGGGGCGATGATGTCCGTCGGATGATCAGCCCCCCGGGCCTGGAGCAGCGCGATCGTGCTGGCAGGGATCAGGGTGATGCCGCTGGTGTTCAGCGCCAGCAGCATCACCATCGCATTGGAAGCCACGCCGGGATTGGGATTGAGTTGGTTCAACTGCTCCATCGCCCTCAGGCCCATCGGGGTCGCCGCATTGCCCGCGCCCAGCATGTTGGCACCCATATTCATCGCGATGGAACCCAGCGCCGGATGCCCCTTCGGCACCTCCGGAAACACGAGGCGCAGCAACGGCCCCAGCACCCGCGCGATGATGCCGATCAGTCCACTAGTTTCCACCAGGCGCATGATGCCCATCCACAGCGTGATCATCCCCGCCATCGGCAGCATCACATCCATCACCGCCGCCTGCGACCGGGCCAGCACCGCCTTCGTCACCGGTTCCAAGGTGCCGGTCGCCAACGCCACGGCCACGGAGACCGTTACCATGCCCAGCCAGATGTAATTCAGCATTCGGCTGTTGAAAAGTTAGGCTTTGCCACTCCGGAAGATGCCGTCCCGGATCGCGATGGCCTGCTCTGCGGCCTCCTGGATCGCTTTCCAGTTGCCCGCGGCAATGAGCGGTTTTGGTGCCAGCCATGAGCCGCCGATGCCGCCGACCAGAGGATGGCTCAGCCAGGTGTGGCAATTCGACGGATTCACCCCGCCCAGCGGAATATAT
>JAYUWQ010000125.1:0-5472 GCA_043753485.1 bacterium | reverse complement strand
CCTTCGCAAAGGGCGGTGAGCCGTTTTGTAATCTCTTCGATGGAACTGCCCTCCGGAGCGCGGACTAGCACTGGAAATGCAGGGGGAGTGGGGATGGCATTGGCTGGCGGGGTGGCAGCTGTGGTCAGGGCTTTGGAATGGGCCAAGGCAGCAGCATTCGTCCGGTGCTGGGCGATCAGCGGCCAGACCCAGACGGCGGCAGCGAGGGTGAGACCGGTGGCGAAGCGCGGGGCCCCACCGACAAGGAAATGGCCGAGGGTAGCCAGCGGGGAAAGTTTCGCGGCGAGGGCGGTATGGGTGAGGGTGGTCTTGAGTGCAGGAGTCAGGATGCCGGTGGCGGCCTGGGTGCGGCTGGTGGTGAGGGCAGCGAGGACCGCCGGGGCCAGAATGGCGGTGCCGCGGTGGGAGAGAAGGCGGCGGAGTTTTTCCAAGGCACGGGCGACGCGTTTTTGGGAGGCGTCTTCGCTCAGGCCGAGGGCAAGGCCGACGGACGCAAGGGAACGTCCTTCGAGGTAACGGAGGACGAGGGCATCACGGTCGGCCGGGCGGAGGCGGGCGAGGGCTTCGTCGAGGTGGATGGTCAGGTCCAGGGTGGCATGGACGGGCGGTTGATGCAGGGAGGCGCGGCGGGCGGCTTCGGCTTCGCGGGCGTGCCTGCGGTGGTCGCTTTTCATGAGATCGGAGGCGGCACGGATGGTGCGCTGATGCAGCCAGCCGCCGAGCCGTTCGCCATCGCGCAGGGTGGCCGCGCGTTTGGCCAGATCCGCGAAGGCATTTTGGGCGGCTTCTTCGGCGAGGGCGCGCTGCCCCCCGGTGCGGCGCAAGGCAGCAGCCATGACCAGCGGCAGATATTGGTCCACCAGGCTGCGGAAGGCGGCTTCGTTACGCTCTTCGGCGAAACGTTGCAGGAGGGTGGTGGAGGTTTCCCCGGAGGGCAGCGGCACAGTCATCTTTGTAAGAATACAGCCGCAGCGGGAGTGGAATCCGACAGGGAATTCTGGAAAAAATGTTGGTCTGCCGGGAAGCCTGGAACTGGACCGGTTGCCATCAGAAATGAAAAGCCCGCAGCAGAGCGGTCAGGCTCTGCTGCGGGCGGGCTATTTCTGCAGGTCGCGGGAGGATTCCGGTCAGGCCGCTGCCGGCCGTGGCAAAGTCATAACGCACCTGCAGGGCCGCGGGCACGACGACATCGCCGGAGTTTTCTGATTGCCGCCGAAGGAATGGGCCTGATTGAGCAGGTGGGTGGTGTGGGTGGCGTTGACGGTGGATTTCCTGAGAGTATCGCCATCCCGCACGAGGGCACCGGGCTCCGGGAAGGCGGGATAACGCCTGGCAGTACCGATCCCGGCTACCCCGGTGCTCCCGCTATTGGCGACGGAACTGGTATTTACCACGGGGACAGTGGTTTCGCTGTAGCGCAACCAAAGCAGTGCCTTTTGAGAGGCCTGCACCGCTTCGTAGGTAACGGGAAACGGGGCGTTGATGGTGAGGACGGCAGAGGTGGAGACGCTGCCGACAATCGTGCTGGCCGGGGCGGCCGGCTCCACCTCGATCACCGGCGTTGGTGGTGGAAGGAGTGGAATCAATGATGATGCCGGCCAAGGTGGACCGCAGGCTGCCACTGCGGGTGACGCCGGAAAAATTGATCGTATTGTTTTCGGTGGCTGCGGTGATTGCCGGGGGGGTAATGGCATAAATGCCTCCTCCGAGGAGCGCCACCACGTCACCTGGGTTGGGCAGCCCGTAGGCCAGGGGGCCCGCGCCCGGCTGGTTGATGGTGCTGCTGGTGGCAAAGGGGAGACGAACGGGTTTTCCATGGGTATTCCTGACGGAGTGGGCCGGTTGGACCGGTGGGAGAATTTTGACTTAGGTGCGACTCATTCTGAGCAGATCCCAATCCACGATATGGACCGGCCCCCACAAGAACTACCGTTCTATCTTTCCAATGCTGATCCTTTTCCGTCTGGGGTTCCTGTGCTTGATAGGAAGGGATTGGCCGGGGCCGGGTTCTCCTGGGATCGGAAAATTTGTCAGGGAAGTGGGTGGGCAGTGCCTGATCCGCCAAGGGGTGGTGTCAGAGGAAAGCTTGGTCCCAGTTTGATCCTGCGAAGAGCAGGCAAATCGGGGCTGGCGCAGGGATGATTCACCTGATAAATCCAAAGTCGGCAGTTTTTACGCCGATTGATGCAACGCGCCCTCCTTACCGCCACAGCCCTTATTTCCAGCCTGCTGGCCGGCCAGGCGCAGACTTTGCCGGAGGCGCTGGACAGTCCGGCATTGGGGTGGACCACGGGCGGGGAGACTCCGTGGCGGGGCGCGGTTTCGGATACGGCGAAAAACGGCGGGGATCTGGCGCGCTGCGGGCCCTTCACGGAGGAGCCGTATGCCTGGATCGAAGGTTCCTCCGGCTGGATGGAGACGACGGTCACCGGCCCGGGCACGTTCCGGATTTATGTCAGGTCAAATGGCAATCCCTATCTGACGGCCTCGCTGTCGGTGGACGGTGCAGTCAAAGACACGTGGAACTGGTTTGATTCATTTACGCTTCCCGCGGTGGTGTCTCCCTGGAAGGCGCTCACGGCTCCGCTGGCCACCGGCCCGCACACGATCCGTCTGGCGGGCTGTTTTCTGTGCCATGACGGCGGGACCCTCCCGCTCAGTTCCCCGGTGCTGGAGGCTGATGCCGCCTCGGTTCTGCCTCCGTTGGTGGGTGCGGGCGACGCCTTGGAGGCACCGGCGCAAACCTGGCTGACGGGGGGAGAGACCGGATTTTCCGCGGTGACGGATGTCACCCATGATGGGGTGGATGCCCTGTATGGCCCTGCCCAAAATGGAACCGGTTGGCTGGAGACCCAGGTGACGGGACCGGCCACGGTGAGCTGGTGGAGGAAAGGGCGGGCGGAGATTTTCCTGGGAGGCCTGAGGTTCACTTCCGTAAACAAAGAGGACTGGACCCAGGAAACGGCTTTTGTTCCGGTCAGTGATGCCATCATCCGCTGGGATGAGTTGGATTCGGGTGGGGTCTGGGTGGATGAATTTGGCGTGCAGCCCGCTGCGACGGTGACCTTGGCCGAGGGCTTGGACACGCCAGGGCGCGTCTTCACTTCCAAAGATTGGCAGGCCCACACCAGTGCGGCGGCACCGGACGGACATGACATGGTGTGGACCCGCACAGCCCCCGGGGCAGGGGCATCGCTGGAGACGGTCATTGAGGGGCCGGCGCTGGTGGAATTCGAGGCTCAGGGGCGTGGGTTCAGTCTGTTGGAAGTGACCGTCGATGGACTCGGTCTGCTCAATCTCCATGGTGGATACAATGAGATCCGGAGCAGCGAGTCTTTTTTTCTGGCGGCCGGCAGCCATGTCGTCCGATGGCAGGTGCCGGTGGATCCTCCAAATTCAGGCGCCGCCCTGTTCATGTTGGACCGTTTGCGGATCTCGTCCGCTGCGGCGATCTCGCTGGCGGAGGCTCTTGATGGTCCGGGTCTGATGTGGAGCAGCCCGGGGACGGTGTCCTGGCAGGCGGCCGCGGCGGCCCTTTCCCATGATGGCACCGATACCACTTACAGCCCTCCCCTGGCGGAAGGTCAGACCGCGGTGCTGGAAACCACCATCACAGGTCCAGGAACCTTTTCCTTTTTCTGGACAACCAAGGTCAAGGGAGGGGCGGCGCGCCTCACGATGGATGGCATGGTCCTCCAGCGCACCGTTCCCACCAGCGGCCCGCTCAATCATTGGCGGCGGGAAGCGGTGGAAGTTCCGGCCGGGCTGCACACCTTCCGCAGTGAAGTGACAGGGCCCTGCGGAGCCGGGGCCTTGCTGGTGGATCAGGTTCTGTGGAATCCGGAGCCGGTTCTCCCGCTGGCGCTCGCGCTGGACGTGCCGCCCACGATCTTTCAGGCCTCGGCGCTGGGAGGAATCGGGCTGGATGCCTTGATCCATTCCGACGGCACCGACTCGCTGCGTCTGGCTGCTTCCAGCCCAGGTGACACGTCAGGATTTCTGGGGATGTGGATTGCGGGGCCTGCCAGCGTGACCTTCCGCACCCGCAGCGTCCATGGCTCTCTGGTGGTGCAGGGGGAGGAAGCTTCCAGTCAGCAATTCGCGCAGACAGAGTGGACGAATGGCGGGGTGCTTGTGCCTCCGGGCATGCGACGGCTCCAATTTTTTCCCCGGGCCAACTACGACGCTCCAGCATCCCCATTTTCATGGATCGATGCCCTGACGATTACTTCCACCGCCATCCCTCTCGCGGATGGCCTCGCGGCCCAAGGTTGGACGTGGCGGACGAACCCGGCAAATCCCTGGTCCGGCATCTCCGCCAATGGTATCTTGCCTCCCCGCGTCAGCCCGGGCCTGACAGATACGGCGGATTCCTCGTGGCTGGAAACCACCCTCACCGGTCCCGCGGTAGTGGACTTCACCGCCGCTGGATACCTTGATCTGTGGCTGGACGGGGCGCTTTTTTCCAAGGTGAACTATCCCTATGAAGCAGCGGCGAGGCGGTCCATCTGGATTCCTCCCGGGGAGCATAAGTTGAGGTGGTTGCGTTCCGATTACTCGCCGGTGCTTCCCTGGCTGGCGTATTTTTCGGCAGCTTCCATGAATGGGGAGCCCACTCTGAAACAGGAAAATGGACAGTGGCTCTACACGGTGCCGCGCCCGGCAGGCTTCGCGGACTCCCGCGTTTCATTGGAATCCGGCTCTTCCCCCGCTTCCATGTATTTCTTCACCAACTTCACGCTGGAGCGTAGCACTCCTGACGAAATCGTTTTCCGCATCCAGCCTGACGTGGGTGCCGCAAAATTCTTCCTGAGGGCGAAATTCCGTCCGTAAAACCCGGGCCATGCGGCCGGGATGCGTTTTGTCAGAGTTGCCCATTCAAAGGGTGGCCAGCACGGCCTCCAGCAGTCCGAGGCTTTTTTCGTTGGGGAGCACGCCGGGTTCCATTTGATTCATGACGTAGGCAAAGGCGAGACCGGTTTCCGGGTCGGCGAAGGCGTGGCTGCCGCCGGCCCCTGGGTGGCCGAAGGCAGTCAGGGAAGGGCCGAAGCGGGAGCGGAGTTTGGTGCCATCCGGGGCGAGCGGATCCATCATAAAACCGGTGGAAAAACGGGTCGGGAGTTGGAGGACGAGGTCGTGGCCACCAGTGAGCGGGGTGGTCAGCGCGGGCAGGATGGCTTCGGGAATGACTTGCTGGTTTTGCCAGACGCCATGGTTGGCGAGGATGGCATAAAATTGTCCGAGAGCGCGGGCACTGCCGACGCCGCCAAACGCAGGGAGGCCAGCTTGCCAGGCGGCGGGCTGGTTCATTTCGGCGACGGCGTGGAGGCCCGCGGGGGATTGGAAAGCGCGGCGCGTCAGGCTGGTGGGATCGGCCATGGCCTGGAAGAAGCCGGTTTCGTCAGGATGCGGCGGTTTGGGGCGGCCGGGATAGAGCCGGGCGATCTCGGGATAACGGGATTCCGGGACGCC
>JAYUWQ010000124.1:0-2228 GCA_043753485.1 bacterium | reverse complement strand
GCCTCCCCGGAAAATGCCAAGGCAATCCCCAGCCATGCGACCACTGCCGCCAGCATGACGGCAGGTCGAAGCTTTTGCTTTAAAAACAAGGCCGATCCGAGCACCACCAGCGTGGGATAGGAGTATAAAACAATGCGTTCCAGCCCGGCACTGGTGTAGGCAAGGCCGGCAAAATTCAGCACGCTCGAAAGGTAATAGCCAAGGAAACCCAGCCCGGCCATCGCAGCCCACTGATGGCCAGTCGGAGACCTCCCGCGTTGCCTCCCCGAGATGATCCCCGTGATCAAAAAAAATGGCAGGGCAAAAACCATCCGCAATGTCAGCACCGTCAGATAATCCGCGCCATGTTGGTAGGCGCATTTTACGAACACACTTTTGGTGGAGAAAAACAACGAGGCCCCGGCGGCGATCAGGATCGTCGCCAGACTCAACCGTTTCTCCGGCATCGTGATCATCCTCCATGCAAGCCTGTCGGACTCGTGCTGCCACCGCAAAAAGCAGAGTGGACCCATTCGGAGCGTTTGGAATAGTCAGCGCGGGCTGGCAGGGTATGAAGGAGCGGGCGGAGACACCAGTTAGCCCGTTGAGGTCGAGGGTGTGGGGTCCATTCACCAATCCCTCGCCGAAGATGACCGGGGCCGATCAACCGGATAAGCTTTTACGCGAGCGTGCCTGCGACAGCAGCCGGTGTTACTGCGGGCAACGGGATCTTTCAGCGAAGGTGGGAACTTACCCTTGATCAACATATTTAACCGCGCGGGGAAACTACCCGGACTAACGGGTTTATCCAAAGAGTCATACGTGCGGGGGTGGTCTGTTTAGGGAAGCCAGGCCTTCCCGCGATTCATCGGTGATAAGGTTCGCCGCGTTTGATGGTGTAGACGCGGTAAAGCTGCTCCACGAGAACGACGAGAGCCAGTTCATGCTGGAGAGTTAAAGGGCTCAAACTCCAGACTTCGTCGGCACCTTCCCTCAACTCCGCGCTATGGCCATCCGCGCCGCCGATTAGCAAAGTCACGCGCTTGGTGCCTGCCAGTTCCCAGCGGTCCACGGTGGCGTGCCACTCGGCGGTGGTGAGGCGTTGGCCACGCTCATCCAACACGATCCGGCGGCTGCCTTCGCTGCTTTTGAGAAACCGCTCCTCGACCTGCGGGCGCGGCCCATCCTTGAGGTAGTCGATTTCCACTTTGGCGTAGTGGGCGCAGCGGCTCAGGTAATCAGCAACGCCTTGTTTTGCCCAGGGAAGCGCGGGTTTGCCTACGGCGAGGATTTTCCAGTTCATACGGAGGGGTGGGGAAATTTTTGCGCCGTCGCTTGCATCCGGGGCGTTTTGGTCTAGGGACTTGTTCCACATTGCCCCATGGTGTAATGGTAGCACAGGAGATTTTGATTCTCCTAGTCAAGGTTCGAACCCTTGTGGGGCATTTTTGTGGAACCAGTAATTATTGCCCTGTAGTGTAACGGTAGCACAAGAGATTCTGATTCTCTTTGACAAGGTTCAAATCCTTGCAGGGTAACCCCCTTTTTGGGGATGTCACGGCGGCGCGGATTTTTCCGGGAGAATCACTGGGGTAAGGGGAATTACGACGGAATTCTCCAGTGCCGCCGCTTCGAGCCGGGCCAGGCCAGTCTCCAAATCCATTTCCAGCGAGGAACGAAACAACAAACCGAAATAGCGCCGCCCGGTATTAGCGCCGAAATCCGTGCGGAAAGTCCACTTCACGCGCGTGAGTTGTTGGCCGGGGAATTCCTCAAACCGAATCACGCTCCGGGCATCCCCGCGCTCGCCAAAATCGAACGCCAGCGCCACTTCCCGGTCCGGCGAAACGGACATGATCTTCGCCCGGCCCTCCCCCTCCTGCTTGCTGCGCCAAGCCATCCCGGCTCCTGCGCCCGCTTCCGGACCGGAGTGCTCCACCTCCAAAAAGGGTTCGCGCTGCCACCATGCCGCCCATTCCGGCCAGCGGCGCAGGCTGGCGACCCGCTCATACAATTTAGCAGCCGCCACTGGCATCAGACGTTCGCGCGTCACTTCCAGGGAAGCAGGCAGAAAAAACCCGCCCACCGCGACGAGGGCCATCAGCACGCCCGCCGACACCGCCAGCCATTTTAACCAGTTCCGCCACGATTTCATCCTGCCGATTTGACATACTTCTCCACCTCCGTCATGCGCAACCTGCGTTGTTCAGCAGCCGGTCGACCGCCCGCGCGACCGTTTCCCATGCCAG
>JAYUWQ010000123.1:0-2228 GCA_043753485.1 bacterium | reverse complement strand
CGGTGGGCCGCCTCATCCGAATGACGCGCTACTCCTGGCAGGACGGCCAGGGCACGGCGCACAACGCGTTTCCCGGCAGCGAATTCATCCGGGCGAAGGACGGCTATTTCCGCCCGGTCTGGACCGAGTGCGGCCCGGACGGCGGGCTCTACATCGCGGATCTCTACCGCGGGATCATTCAGGAAAAAGAGTGGTTTCCCACCGCCGTCACGCCGGAGCTGCGTGCCCGTTACGTGGAGGACTACCGCAAGAACAAGTTGGAGCTCTGGACGGAGCGTTATGAACGGGTGAAGCGCTGGGGCATGATCAAGGTCCACCGCCACGGCCGGATCTACCGCCTGCTGCCCGAAGGCAAGTCCGCCCTCAAGCTCCCGCACATGCTGGACGAATCCCCGGTAGAACTGGTGGCGCATCTGGCCAACCCCAGCGGATGGTGGCGCGACACCGCGCAGATGCTCATCGTTTCCCGCGGGGACAAGACCGCAGTGCCGGCCCTGGAACAGATGGCCAGCCATCCTGATACCAACGCCCGCATTCACAGCCTCTGGGCCCTTCGCGGGCTCGACGCCCTCAAGCGGGAAACCGTGCTGGCCGCTCTCAAGGATAAGGAACCCCGGGTGCGCCGTGCCGCCGTGCAGCTCGCCGAACCCTGGCTGGGGCAGCAGGATGCCGCCACCGTCGCCGCTCTCAAAACCCTCGTCAGCGATCCCGATGCCCAGGTGGCCACGCAGATCTTCTTGGCATGGCGCGCGGCGGGGCAACCTGGCAACTTCCAGCCGGGCAACCGACCGCTCCCCCTCGTGGCGGCCCTCATCCGCCACGAAGCCGACGAAGCCCTCCAGCGGAAACTCAGCCCGACGGCGCGCCAGGGCCGCCTGGTTTACGAGAGCCTCTGCATGTCCTGCCACGGTCTCGACGGCATGGGGGTGAAGGCCGCCGACGCCCTGCTGGCCCCGCCGTTGGCCCAGTCCGCCTGGATGGCCGATAACGGAAACGTCCCCGTGCTCGCCCGCATCCTCCTCAAGGGCCAGACCGGCCCCATTGATGGCATCAGCTATGGGGCCGGCCTGATGCCTCCGCTGGAAAAAACCCACACCGACGAACAGCTCGCCCAGGTCCTCACCTACGCGGGTGAACACTGGCACGGCTGGAGCCGCCCCCTGACCGCCGATGACCTCGCGAAGATCCGTCAGGAGATCGGGGCCCGGTCCACCCCATGGACGCACGAGGAATTGAAGGCGCTCGGCAAATAGTGGCCTGCTGCCGGACAAAAACCGGCGGCAGGGTCAGTCCTCCGGTGGGTCAGAGGGAGGTTCCGGGGAGGGCGGGAGCGTGGGTGGAATGGAGGCCGCCACAATGGTGGCAGTGGAGATTCCCAGCCGCGCCCGCAGGAGATCGTCGACCAGCACGGCACGGCTGTTCGGCACGATGCCGGAACCGAATTTGCGCACGAAAATTTTGGTGATCTCCGCCCCGAAGAAAAGGATGCAGGCGGAATAATAGATCCAGGCGAGCACGATGACGACGGATCCGGCCGCGCCGAAGCTGGAAGCAATGCTGCTGGTCGCGAGGTAATAACCAATGATGAGCTTCCCGATCGTGAAAAGCAGGGAGGTCGCCACGGCTCCCAGCCACACATCCCGCCAGCGGAGCCGCACATTGGGCAGGAGCTTGAATATCAGCGCGAAGAGGCTGCTGACGACGATGAAGGAGATGATGAAATCCCAGGCTTGCCAGACCGCGGAGGGCAGTTCGAAGCGCAGGCTCATGTATTTCCCCAACAGGGCCAGGAGGACACTGATGACGAGGGAAACGAGCAGAAGAAAACCAATGGCGAGCACGATGGAAAATGAGAAGAAGCGGTCGTGCATCAGGGTGAGAAAAGGCCGGCCCGGTTTCACAATCACTCCCCAAATGATGTTCAGGGAATCCTTCAGCTCGGCAAATACGGTGGAGGCCCCAAAGAGCAGCAGCCCGGTGCTGACAATCGTCGCCAGCACGCCGCCCGATTTTTGCGACGCACTCGACTGCACCGCAGCCTGGATGGCATCGCCCGCCCCCCGGCCGGCGAGCACGGCGATTTGTTGCGACAATTGCCCGCGGGCGGCTTCCTCGCCAAACACGAGGCCGGCAATGGAAATCAGGATGACGAGGAGCGGGGCGAGCGAAAAGATCGCGTAATAGGCGAGGGACGAACTCAGGCGCATCGCGCCATCATCGATCCAGTC
>JAYUWQ010000122.1:0-2229 GCA_043753485.1 bacterium | reverse complement strand
CCGTGAAAACGGTCCGTGACGGCAAGCGGGTGATTGCCCAGGAAATCATCGTCCGGGGAAATCCCGCCACCCTCAAGGGCAGCAAGGACGCCCCTCAGGATGGCAGCAACCAGGCCCAGAATCGCCAGGGAACCACAGATCCTTCAGGGCCCGGCGGCGGAACGGAATATGTCATTCCAAACCAACTAATCCCCTCTTCGGCTGTCCCCACCGTCCCATCAAGCCCGACAAACCCCAACAGCCCGGTCACGCCGGGCAATCCGAATAGCCCGAACAATCCGAACAACCCCAACAACCCGGCCACGCCGGGCAATCCGAACAATCCGAACAATCCGAACAACCCTGCTCAGCCCGGCCAGCCGGATGTCAAGCAGCCCAATGTGCCTCCCGCGGGAGGCAATACGCCTCCGGCAGGTGGCACTCCGCCTCCCCGCCGCAATGGCAGCCAAAACCCTGGAACCAGGGGCACTACCGGCCCTGCGACCAGCGTTCCCGGCAACCGTTAAGGCCTCTCAACATAAAGCGCGGCCGTTCCTGCGGGAACGGCCGCAACGGCTCGGATGAAGCCGGCCGTCTTTTGAAGGAGGGGTTCAAGTTTCCCGCTTTGCACGGAATTCAGCCAGGCCAGTAATGAAGAGGATTCCCTCTCCCCCCGCGTATGGGGACATTCATCGCACAATTGTGGGCGGGATCACCATGCATTCGGTGCTCATGGAGCAGGACGGCCCGCGGACCGGACAAAACTTCGTGCTGGTCCATGGCCTGGGGATGTCCAGCCGCTATATGATGCCTACGGCAAGGCTGCTTTCCCCGCACGGCAATGTCCATGTCCCCGATCTGCCCGGTTTTGGGAAAAGCGATAAACCTTCCCGAATCCTGTCCATTCATGCCCTCGCGGATGTCTTGAATGAATGGCTCGAAGCCCGGCAAATCCTGCAACCTGTCCTGATCGGCAATTCCCTGGGCGGACAGGTCATTGCGGATTACGCCGCACGGTATCCACAGCGCCTGAACTGCGCCGTACTGGTTGCTCCGACCATTGATCCGGAAGCCCGGCAGATGTCCACCCAGATGCTCCGGCTGCTCCGGGATCTCCCACGGGAACCGGTGGGGCTGTATTGGATTGGACTGGGGGATTACTACAGGGCTGGATGGGAGACGATTTTCGAGACCCTGCGGTTTGCGGTGGAGCATTCCGTTTCCGAATCACTTTCCCTGATCCGTCGGCCGGTGCTGCTCATCCGGGGCGGGCGCGATCCTATCATTCCACAATCCTGGATGGAGACCGCGGTGCAGTTGTCTTCGTCGGCGGAACTGGTGGTGGTTCCTCACGCGGCTCACGCCGTAAACTTCAGTACCCCCGGGGTCTTGGTGGAGGAAGTCCTGTCCTTTTTGGCCAGGCACGCCGGCACCCTGTCACCCCCCGGATTCATTTCTCCCCGTTCTGGTTGAATCCTCACCACTATGACCAGCGCGGGATGGAAATGGCCGGCCAACAGACTGACGGCAGCGGGCTGTCATAATGGCAGGATTGCGGCCGACTGGTGTCTCAAGCCCCGGGCGGTTGCCGACTTTGACATCACGCCGTCGCCGCACCTTCCTAATCAGGTGGCGTTTCGCCGGTTCCATGCAGGAGGTAATTCCACCCTCCGGGCAGCCTTCGCTGTCGATCTCCCTGCCCTCGATTCGACGGTGACGGAACAGGTGGCCAACTGCGAGGTCTGCGTGCAGCACCGGCGAACTCCTGACAGAAGATCTACTCCGGAGTGCCTGGGTGAGGCGGCAGGGAAAAATGGACGGCCTCAGGACCATGAATATTTATCGTCTCGTAAGCTTTCCTGCTGATTTCGACCGCAACCCAGTCCCCGAGCTGGAAACCTGAGGAGGCCGCGTTGGATTGCGCTTCGCATACGCTTTGGCCAATGCCGAAGGCACGGCCTACATTGGTAGGGTGGATGAGGGCGATGAATTTCATAGTGGGGGGACAGCTTCCGGAATGGTTCGGATCAGGAAACGGTGCCCGCCTCCTCTGCAGAAACCATACCGGAGCCTATCGGCTGGACCGTCGGAGGGGTGGAGCCCCAACAGGGTCCGGCAACTGGCAAAATGCCGGGCGTTGCGGGGTGGGGACTGCAATCTGCAACTTCATAGCAGGATGCTTTGCCGGACCCCGCTTCCAGCAGGTGCGCCTTGTGAGCACTGGCCATTTCCATTCGGATAAGGGGCCCC
>JAYUWQ010000121.1:0-5495 GCA_043753485.1 bacterium | reverse complement strand
CCTGGACGGCTCCGGGCACTTCCAGTTTGTCGTGTTCCGGGCTGCCGCCCCACCGGGCGCGCTCCCGGCGGACGAGGCGCAGCTTGCGGTCCGGATACCAGTCCCCGTGGGTGATCCAGCGGCCGAGGAACCAGACCTTGCGGGGGAAGCTGGCCCCATCATGGCGGGCGGCGTGGTGTTCAAAAAATGTCAGAATATCCTGCCGCATCGCGGGCGAGACTTCTTCATCGGCATCCAGCGCCAGCACCCACGGCTGAGTGCATTGTTCCAGGGCCGCCTGCTTTTGATCCCGGTATCCCAACCATTCCTGGTGCAGCCAGCGCACCCCATGCCGGGCCGCGATCACCGCGGTGGCATCGGTCGACCCGCTGTCCATGACCACGATCTCCGCCGCCAGCCCGGCGACGCTGGCGAGACAGCGTTCCAGATTGGCGGCCTCATTCCGGGTAATGACGGAAATGGAAAGCGGGAAGGAACTCATGAAGAACAGGCAAAGCCGGGACCCGGAAGTTGGCCCGCACCCTGCTGAGCGGATATGGCCTGCGATTCATTTCCCCGGCAACGGAAAATGATGGCCCGACGGTTGACACCCTGCACTGTGCCGCACAGGTTTCCCATGTCGTCACCCTTTTTGCCCCATGGCTATCCGGCTAGATAAATCAATCATCCGAGGTGAGATCACCAACGAAATCCAAGGCCACGTCACGGGGCGCATCTGGCTGCTGGGCAAGCCCGAGCCCGTCGAGTTGAATCTGCTTGGCAACTGCCTGCGCGATCTGGCGGGTTGCCACCTGAAGTTTGAAAACCCGGTACCGCGGCACGATCCCACCGTCACCATCGTAGCCGCCCAGCAGAACGGGGTGGTGGGGGACATGACGGCCTCCCGCAAAACGCGCATCCCCACGGTCGGTGATGAGGAACTGATGGTCCTGCTGGAAAACAAGCAGCCCATCCCGACCCGGGTGGCCAATTGCCTTTATCTCGAGTGGTTCAGCGAACTCAATGGCCGCATGGTCGTCGAAAGCACCGACTTCAAATTGGAGATCACCACGGCAGAATGGACGATGTCGGCCGAGGATGATGTGGCGCAGACCCGGGCCAGCCAGGAGAACTTCCACGCCTATCTGGACTCCATCACCGGTGGGCCCGATGGGGAAGAGGAGGAAGAGGAGGAGTATACCGACGCGGAGGAGGAGGAAGAGGACGAATTTTCCAATAACGGGTCCGAAGACGAAGCCGAACTGGATGAGGAAGCTCCCATGCTGGGCCGCGAAGATGGCGGGGATGGCTCCCTGATTGAGGTCAACATCGAGGCCGAGGAACTGGAGGAGCCCCTCAACGAATTTGAATGGGAACAGGAATTGCGCGAGGCGGACCGCCGCGCCGAGGCCTATCAGGAAGCTTTTGACCGCTACAAGGATCATCCCCAGCGCGAACGCCTGATCGCGGAGGCGATGGGCTGGGAGCCGGAGGAAGTCGAGGAGTTCCGCGATGACTGGCAGGATGTGACCGAAAACCTGCAGGGCCACGACCCCGACGAAATGCTGGAAAACGCCGGCATGTTCACCGAGGACGAGGAAGGGGCGCATCATCCCCTGAGCCGCCGGGCGATGGATTTTGCCCTGCGCCTGCAACGGGATGCCAAAGCCCGGGGCCTCTTCGAGGATGATGTGGCCCGCGACAATCCCGTGCTCAGCGTCATTGTCAGCATCATCGCCCTGGGTGGCAAACTGGCGGCAGCCCTGGATGGCACCATGCATGGTTTCGATCCGGAACCAGGATTTGTGATTGCCATGTTGAAACGTTCGCAAATCCCCCTGAACGAAGCCCTGCACGCGCTGTCATCCATCCAGATGAGCGGCCTGAGCAAGGAAACCCGCTCATGGCTCATTGCCGCCCGGTCCGAACTGTTTGAACTCCGCAAGGATATCCTCGATCTGATGAGCGATCTCAGGAAGTAGTTTCCAGCTTCCCGCCGATTGACGGCTGGCCGACTTTGGTATTTTCTCGGAAACTCTATGCAACGCCTGCTTCTCTCTCTCGTCGCCATGTCATCGGCCCTCCTGCCCTCCTGTGCCGGCATCCCCGGGGAAAGCCCTGAGCACATGCGTCACCGGGTCGAACGCCAAGATGAATGGATCGACCGCCGGGCCGAGAAACGATCCATCCGGAATCAAAGCGCGGACGAGCGTTATAACGCGTGGTGGGACCGGAGCATGGGCCGCTAAACGGATTCCGGGTTTATCCCCTGACCTGTCGTCAGATTGGCCACGTAATCCATTCCTGAGGCCGGTGAAAATCCGGGGTCTCCCCGCCCAGTCCAGCGAGGCTGTAATACGCCGCTCCCCCGGGACCCCGGCGGATGGCGCAAAAATTAACTGCAGGCTCCCGGTAATCCGGCAGCCGCAGGCACATTTGCCCTGTCCAATGGGTCGGCATCCATGTGACCTCGGTTTGCACCCCCAGCCGGGTCCAGTCGGGTTGGGGCAGAGCCCGGACACGGGGCGCCGTAAACCAAGCGCTCCACCAGGCTCCTCCCGGACCAAGGTTGAATTCCTGATATGTACCGCTGCGGCGGTCCAGGATGAAAAATTCAGCCACATCCCGATCCCACAGGCCTTCGACAAATCCACTGGACTCAAATTCACTGCGCCCCGCCCCCGGCAGTTCCATAGTCACTTCCCAAATCAGGAAGCCGGCTTCCTTCCACCAGCGCACCTGCGGCGGCGATTCCCCGGCCGGCTCTGCCCACAATTTCCGCAACGGCTGCCATCCGGTCTCCAGACGGGACCCTGCCAGATTATTCACTGCCGCCGCCCCCTCCTCCTCCTCCTCCTCCTCCTCCTGAGTCGCCGCCGAAGCTGCTCCCGCCATCGCTGAAACCGCTGCCACTATCCATCCAGGAGGACTCGCAGGCCGGTGCCGGGGCGCCGCAGTCCCCGTCGGTGGCGGCAGGGGCGGCCTCCTGACGATATTCCGCCGTCCCCCCATCCTGGCTGGTGACCGCCGACCCCGCAGCCAGGGAACTTCCAGCAAACAGGATAGGATCCACCCCGCCGGTATCATGAGAGGCAGGTCTGCCTTCCTTCCCGGGAGCGGGACGCTGCCGCTGCTGCGCCTTCACCTTGGCGATCACCAGCAGGCACACCACCGGAATGGTCACAATCATCACGCCTAGCACGATGAGCAGAAGAGTCCTCAGGGACTCCGTCTGCTCCGGCGATGGCATTTCAAGGTTCATGCGTCCGTTTCCGTTTCCGGCGTCCCGGAGTCATCGGCTTCAGATTCTGCAGCGCTGTCGGTCTCCTCAAGGGCACCGGCAGCGTCCACCATGGACGGGTCTTCAGGGTCCGCTATGACGCGGGCGATATCCTGGAGCTTTTCATCCCCCCGCAGGCTGATCAGTTTGACCCCGGCGGCATTCCTCCCCGTTTCCCGGATCTGGGAGACCGGGATGCGGACACTCTGACCTGTGGTTGTCATGAGCATCACTTCGTCGGACTCATGCACCACCAGGGCACTGACCACCTGGCCGGTCTTTTCACTGGTCTTCATGGTGATGATGCCCTTTCCGCCGCGGGCGGTGATGCGGTAGTCATCAAATCCGGTGCGTTTGCCAATGCCATTTTCGCTGGCCACCAGCAACATCGCCGCATAGTCCACAATGGAAAGGCTGACCACGTAATCGTCCTTCTTGAGCTTGATCCCGCGCACCCCCGTGGCCTGACGCCCCATGTCGCGCAGGCCGCCTTTTTCCCGGGTTCCGCCTTCGGCGGCTTCCGCACCTTCGGTTTCATCGGCTGCGTCTTCGCTGGAATCTTCCACCTCTTCACCTTCGTCGGCAACGGCAGCGCCTTCTCCGACCACTTCGGCATATTCCTTGAACCGGGTGCTCATCCCGCCGTGGGTAACCAGCACGATCTCATTGCGGCCATCGGTCAGGGCGCAGCCGATCAGGTCATCACCCTCACGGATGTTGATGGCAATAATCCCATCCTTCCGGATGTTGCGGAATTCGCCGAGGTTGCTGCGTTTCACCACGCCCAGACGGGTGGCGAAGATGACAAATTTATTCGGGTCCCAGGTTGCGTCCTTGTCGGATTCCCCCTGGGTCGGGATGCGCAGTACCGAAGCGATTTTCTCTTCGGGCCGGAGATTGAGCAGGTTTTTGATGCTGCGGCCTTTGGCGGTGCGGGATCCTTCGGGGATGAGATAGACCCTCTCCGCGTAAACCCGGCCGCTGTTGGTGAAGAACATGAGCCAATCATGGGCGCTGGCGGTGAAAAGATGTTCCACGAAGTCGCCGACTTCCGCCTCCTCCACGCCACTGGCTTTGGCGGTTTCCATGCCCTTGAGGCCCTTGCCGCCACGCCGCTGGCTGCGGAATTCACTGCTCAGGGTGCGCTTGATATAACCGCGGTGGGAAATGGTGATGATCATCCCCTCGTTGGCGATCAGATCCACCAGATTGATCTCGCCTTCCTCGGCAGCAAAATCCGTGAGGCGGGGCGAGGCATACTTGGCTTTGATGACCAGCAGCTCTTCCTTGATGATGGTCAGCACCCGGGACTCGCGGGCGAGGATGTCCATCAGGTCGGCGATCTCGGCCATGACGCCGTCGTATTCCGCTTTGATCTTGTCGCGCTCGAGGCTGGTCAACTTGTAGAGCTGGATCTCCACGATGGCCTTGACCTGCCGGTCGGAGAATTGATAGCGGTCGCCCACGATGTGCGGCTGGCCCCGGATGATCACGCCCACCGCCAGGGCGGCCTCCACGGTGAAGGGATAGGCCTTGATGGCAGCTTCCGCCGCATCCCGGTTCGCACTCTGGCGGATGATCTTGATGAATTCATCGATCTTCGAAGTCGCCAGCAGGAGGGCTTCGAGGATTTCCGCGCGGGCCTCCGCCTTGCGCAGGAGGAAGCGGGTGCGGCGCAGCACCACCTCGCGGCGGTGTTCGATATAACAGGCAATGGCGTCCTTGATGTTGAGCAGGCGCGGCTTGCGGTTGTCAATCGCCAGCATGTTCACACTGAAGGACGACTCCAGCGCGGTGTGTTTGTAGAGATTGTTGATGACGACCTGCGGGCGGGCATCGCGCTTCAGTTCCAGCACGATGCGGGTGCGCTCATCACATTCGTCCCGCAGACCGCTGATTTCCGGGATGATCTTTTCAGTGACCAGTTCGGCGATGCGTTTGATCAACACCGCGCGGTTCACGATGTAGGGGATCTCGGTAATGACGATCTGCTCCTTGCCCTTCTCGTCCAGCTCGATATCCACCCGCCCGCGCACCTTCATGGAGCCGCGTCCGGTGTGCAGATAGGCATTGATACCAGCCTGTCCGTAAATGGTGCAACCCGTCGGGAAGTCAGGACCCTTGATGTGCTGCTGAAGTTCCCGGATCGAAATATCCGGCTGGTCGATCTGCGCACAAATCGCATCCACCACCTCCCCCAGGTTGTGCGGAGCCATGTTGGTGGCCATCCCCACGG
>JAYUWQ010000120.1:0-5501 GCA_043753485.1 bacterium | reverse complement strand
GGGATCATTCATCAGCACGAGGGCCTGGAGCGGCGTGTTGGTGCGTTCGCGGCGGACCTTGCAGAACTCCCGGGTGGGGGCATCAAAAACCGTCAGGGTGGGGGGCGGCAGGGTGCGCCGCCAGAAGGAGTAGAGACTGCGGCGGTAAAGATCGGCGCCTTTGCCCTGCGGATAGGTGTGCTGGGTGCCGGATTCCTCCCAGAGACCGGCGGGTTGATAGGGATAGACGCTGGGGCCGCCGGTTTTGGAAACCAGCAGACCACTCACGGCGAGCGCCATGTCGCGCAGAGCTTCGCCCGGCAGCCGGACGCGCGGGCCGCGGGAGAGGAGACGGTTCTCCGGATCACGTTCCAGGGCCGCAGGCGTGGCCGGGATGCTGGATTGCCGGTAGGCGGTGCTGAGCACGAGGCGGCGGCAGAGGGCTTTGACGTCCCAGCCTGTTTCCATGAAATCGACCGCCAGCCAGTCCAGCAGTTCCGGATGGGAGGGAGGATGGCCCTGGGTGCCGAAGTCCTCGGAGGTGGGGACGAGGCCGCGGTTGAAGATCAATTGCCAGAAACGATTCACCGCCACACGGCTGGTGAGGGGATGTTTGCGGTCGGTCAGCCATTGCGCAAAACCGAGGCGGTTGCGTGGCAATGAATCATCGAATGGCAGGATTGCGGCGGGCACCCCCGGCTCCACGGGGTCGGCAGGTTGATCAAATTGCCCCCGCGCCAGGACATGCGAAGGACGGCGGGGGCCGCCCGACTCCTTCATCACCATCAGGTCCACCGCTTGTCCGCTCAGTTCATTTTCGAGGGCCCGGGCGGCGGTCAGTTGTTCACTCAGGGTGCGGGTTTCGGCATCGATTTCCCGCAGATACCACTCCAGCCAGTCGCCCGGTTGGGAGGTGTCCACCTTGAGCGAAATCTGGCGCACTTCCGGGGCCGTGAGCTGGCAAGTGAAGAACTGGAACTCATCCACCCGGCCCTCGGTATAGGCCGCATCGTTGGTGCGGCCCCCGAGGACAAAGGCCAGATGCCCATCGTCCTTGGCGGTATCGTCACCCCAGTCGGCCCGGTAAACGATGTCCCGGTAAAGGCCGTTGCGGATCACGGAAATTTCCACCTTTTCCCCATTCAGATAGAGAGCCATCCCATCCGTCCGGCTGGACCCATCATAAGTGACCGCGAGGTGGGTCCAGGCGTTGACCGGCACGGACTGCTTCCCCCGGATGCGGATTTCATTCCCCGGCGAGAAGTGGCACAGGGCAAAGACAGGATGGCCGTCCTCCAGGATCAATTCGACCCCGCGGCTGGCGGCGTCGATGCCGGCGCGGCTGCGGTGGGCCAGCACCGCCCGGGCGGAGGTCTTGCCGGGATTGACCCAGAGGGCATAGCTGAAGGCATCGTGCCGGTGCAGTTCCGGCACTCCCATCATCGAGGCGCTGTTCTCCGAGGCAATGATCAGGCTTTGACCGACCCGGCCCCCGCCCAGGGTGGCGTTGAGGCGGGTCTTGCCCGGCACTTTGGGCTGCACGTTGTCCTGCAGGGCTTTTTCCTGCAGGGTTTCAAATTGATACCAGCAAGCCGGAGCCCGGGGGCCGGGGGCGGCCGGTCCTCCTGCCAGCACGGGAGTTCCCCGCTGGAGCGCCTGGGCCGTCACCCACGGCTCGCCGCGCGGGGGACGATTGGAGGCGAGCCAGGTTTTGAAGCGGGTTGCGGCGGCCGGCCGGTCTTCGGCCAGGGCCTTTTCCAACCGGGCAATCTCCGCTTTTGCCGCGGTGTGTTTAATCTCCGCGTCCGGAGTGAAAAGAAGGATCGATGGCGGCGGGGTGCCTCCGGTGTAAACGCAGAACAGGCCCAGTTCGTCGATGTTATTAAAAAAGGCCCCCAGACTGTAATACTCCTTCGTGCTGATCGGATCGAATTTGTGATCGTGGCAGCGGGCGCATTCCGTGGTCATGCCCATGAAGGCCAGTCCATTGGTGCGCACGCGGTCCGCCACCTGCTCAATCCGGAATTCGTCCGCATTGCTGCCGGCTTCGTTCGATTGTTGCGGCAGGCGGTTGAAACAGGTCGCGATCATCTGGTCGCGGGTCGGGGCCGGCAGCAGGTCACCCGCGGTCTGCCAGGTGATGAACTGGTCCCAGGACAGATTCTGATTGAAGGCCTGGATCACCCAATCCCGATAGGGCCAGGTGGCGCAGTCGGCATCCTCATGCCGGCCGTAGGTGTCACCATACCGGGCGGCGTCCAGCCAGTCACTGGCCATCCGCTCGCCGTACGCGGGTGAGGCCAAGAGCCGGTCCACCGTCTTTTCGAAGACGTCCGGGGCCTCGTCTGCGAGGAAGGCATCCTGTTCGGCCAGGCTGGGCGGCAGACCGGTCAGGTCGAAGGTCACGCGGCGCAGCCAGACCTCGCGGTTGGCTTCCGGGGCGAATTGCAGGCCTTCCTTGTGAAGTTGAGCGGCGAGGAAGGCATCCACCGGATCCTGGCTGCGCCGTTGGTCAGGAGCACCCTCCGGAAGCACCGGCACCGGCGCTTTCACGGGCGGCTCGAAGGCCCAATGCCTGGCATAAGGCGCGCCTCCCGCCACCCAGCGGCGCAGTAGTTCAATCTGGTCAGGCTTGAGCGGTTTTTTCGAGTCCGGCGGAGGCATGATTTCCTCCGGGTCGTGGTTCAGCAGCCGTTGGTAAAGTTCACTGCCCTCCACATCTCCCGGTTTGAAGGCTCCGGCGGCGAGGGCGGCATCGCGGTCATCCAGCCGCAGCTTGGCCTTCCGGGCTTTCTCATCCACCCCATGGCAGGAAAAACAATGGTCTGCCAGGATGGGCCGGATTTCCTTCACGTAGTCCGGTACCGACGAGGCCGGGTCTCCGGGATTGGCCCGGGCTGCCGCTGTCAGTCCCTGCAGGAGAATGATTGCGGCATAGGGGAACAACAAAACCGGACGAGTGCGCATGAAGGGGGGAAGGGGGTGTGGACTATCACGGCCCCTGGCCGGTCCTGCAATGAAAGCAGCCTTCATGTGTAAAAAATGAACATATTTTCACAGTGAGCAACGCGGGGTTTTGGATGACTCGAATATATGGTCTTGGGGCGTGCAGGTCTGTTGGCGGGGTTTTTGGCAACATCGTGACCAAACCGCCTTCACTAGGATGGGCCGCAGCGACGCTCCTCCGGCGCAGCAGGGCACCGGTTACCGCGCAGGGTTTCGCTTTCGGGGAGCCGGTTTCCGGCTTACAGACCCGGACATGAGCAATAATGACAACAAGCCGCTGTCGACCCGGGGCAAGGCGCTCCGGCTGAATCTGGACCCGACGACTTATGGGACGTTCGCGGAGATCGGTGCGGGACAGGAAACCGCGGCCGTATTTTTCCGGGTGGGCGGGGCTTCGGGGACGATTGCGAAGTCGATTTCCGCTTATGACATGACGATGAGCGACGCGATTTACGGGCCGAGTCCGCGGTATGTCTCGCGGGAGCGGCTGGGGGCGATGCTGGATCATGAATACGCCCTCCTGACAGAACGGCTGGCCCCGAAACGGGGGGACACCACGACGTTCTTTGCCTTCTGCAATACCGTGCGGGCCCGGGCCTACAGCGACAAAGGCGGGGCAGAATGCCAGGGATGGGTGGGCATCCGCTATCAACATCGTCCGGGAGGGGCGCCGAACGACATTTTGCTGCATGTCCGCATGCTTGATGACACCTACTCCGAGCAGCAGAAATCGCTGGGCATCCTCGGCGTGAACCTGATCTGGGCGGCGTTCAATTACCGCGACAATATCCAGACCTTTGTGGAAAGCCTGATCGAGGAACTGCGGGTGGAGTCGATGGAAATTGACATGCTGAAGTTCACCGGGCCGGATTTTGCCTGGATCGATAACCGCGAGGTGGCGCTGCAGCTGGTGGAGAGCAATCTGACCGAAGCGGCGTTTTTCACGTCCGAAGGGGAGGTGATGCAGGCGTCCGAAAAGCTATACCGTCAGCCGGTGCTGGTGCTCCGCGGGTCCTTCAATCCGGTCACCCTGGTGCATACGGACATGCTGACCGCGGCCGCGGCGGAGTTCCGCACACGGCTGAAGCAGCCCGGCCAACCGTGGATCGAGCTGATGGAGTTTTCCATGAACAACCTGTTCGCGGTGCGGAGTGAGGTCACCCATGCGGAGTTTCTCGCCCGGGCGGACATCCTGCAGAAGCTGGGCAAAAGCGTGCTGATTTCGAAGTTCGGGGCGTTCCACCAGCTGGGCACCTACCTGAGCCGTCACACCAAGGAACCGGTGGGACTGGTGCTCAGTGTGGATGTGTTGGAAAAGCTCTTTCAGGAAAAATGGTATGAAGATCTCCCGGGCGGCATCCTGGAGAACTTCGGGCGCCTCTTCAAACACGCCCTGCGGCTCTATGTCTATCCGATCCTCGACCGCGAGCAGGGGCACCTGCGGACCGCGCAGAAGGCGCATGTGCCGGACCACCTCCACAGCCTCTTTGAATACCTGCTGCAGAACGAGCGCATCCTGAACACAGCTCCTCATGCCACCCGGGCGGTGCTGGACTACTGGACCACGGATGTGCGCATGATGATCGCGGAAAATGACCCCCGGTGGCGGGCGCTGGTGCCACCGGAACTGGTCCCGGACTATGAGCGGATGATCGCCTCGGAGCAGTGAAGTCCGCCCACCCTAGCGGAGCAGTGGATTGTTCGGCCGGGTATAGGTCGCCTGGACCACACTGATGTTCCGCATGGCAAAGGCGGCGGCGCAGTAGAGCAGATAGTAGTTCCAGCGGCGGATGAAGCGGTCGTCGAAACCGAGGGCGCGGACTTCGGGAAGGCGGGCGTTGAAGGCGGTGTGCCACCCGCGCAGGGTGCGGGCGTAGTCGAGCCCGAGGTCGTCCAGTTTGTGCAGGAAAAGATCACCGGTGCGGCGGGCGGCGTGGCTGACGCGGCCAATGCTGAGGAGCAGGCTGCCGGGGAAGATGTGTTTTTGAATCCAGTCGATGCCGCGTTTCATCTGGCCGTGGCGGCTGTCCGGACAAGTGATGTATTGCAGGGCCACGAGGCCGTTCGGCGCGAGGACTTCGTGGATTTTGGCGAAGTAGGTTTCGAGGTATTTGTCGCCGAGGGCTTCCATCATCTCGATGGAGACGACTTTGTCGAAGGTGCCGGTGATGTCCCGGTAATCCTGGAGGCGGAGGTCGATCCGGCCGGCGATGCCTTCGGTGAGGAACCGGGCGGCAGCGTAGTCGTGCTGCTTTTGGGAAATGGTCACGGTGGTGACTCGGCAGCCATAGGAGTGCACCGCATGGCTGGCAAAACCACCCCAGCCGCTGCCGATTTCCAGGACGTGGTCCGTGGCGGTGAGTTTCAATTGCTGGCAGAGCGCATCGTATTTTTCGATCTGCGCTTCCTCCAGGGTTTGCTCAGGTGACTTCCAGAGGGCACTGGAATAGGTCATGGTGGGATCCAGCCAGAGTTGATAGAAATCATTGCCCAGATCATAGTGTTCGGCGATATTC
>JAYUWQ010000119.1:0-2240 GCA_043753485.1 bacterium | reverse complement strand
CGCAAAATTGCTCGCCGACATCAATGAGGACAATGTGGCGGACTGGGCCGAGCGCCCGGATGAATTCACTGACATCAACCGTCCGGTCTATACGGCCTCCAGTTCGGACCGCGCGCGCTCCGCCCAAGGTGGACTGGACCTTGAAGGATTTACCTACCCGATCGTTGATCCCCGTGCCTACAACGGCAGAACCGGTTCCCAGGACCTGCTCAAAAATACCGAAGGATTCAGCTATAGTGACAAATCCGGTAATAAGGTCATCCTCGGGGTTGACGCCGCCAAACAGCAATTGGCCATGCCAGTCCGTTGGATCTACATGCTGCAGGACGGTACTCTGGGTTCCCTGGATGAGAGCAAATCCTTCAAAACCCTCAATGGGGCCGGGGGTGGGAAAGTTTCCCGGGAAAATCCCATCGTGGGCCGTCTCGCATGGTGGGCCGATGACGAATCCTGCAAAGTGAATGTCAACACCGCTTCCATCCCCGCCGCTTGGGATACGCCCCGCACCACCTCGAAGGAAGACCAGTGGTTGGCCCTGTCCCAGCCCATTTCAGGGGAGTTTCAGCGTTATCCCGGCCACCCCGCCACCGTCGACCTTTCCGCCGTGTTCTACCCAAACCGCCGCTGGGTGCCTGATCCTTTGGCGGCCATTCTGGCGGGCTCGCAGGAGGCGGCAGGCGGCAAAATGTCCCGGCTTCCCCTCAACGATGCTGCGCGCATCTGGGACCTTGCTCCTTTCATCTCGTCGGATTCCCAGCAGGTCAGTGGCGGCACGGTCGGCACCGCCTCCGGTCAAATGGTCACCCCGCCTGCGAGTATCAGCACCGTGGCCCCCTCCAATGATGACCGCCTCTTTACCTCCTTGGATGAAATGTATTTCAAGGCCTCCGGAGCGATCAACAAGAGTCTGAACTCTCCCCGGAGCAATCTCCTTTCTGAAGGCAAGGACGCCGGTCAGGAATTCCTCACCACCTTGGAGCGTTCCCAGTTTTTCCTTACCCACAAAAGCCACTCCCCCGAGCTGACCAATCAGGGCTTCCCCCGGGTGTCGATGTTCCCCATGGATCTGCTTGCCGTGCCGGCCGTTGGAGGCACCGGGTCGCTGCCTCAGGGGGTCAGTCCCTATGACGTGACCATGGCGCTCAACAGCACCATTGGGGGCAAAAGCAGCATCGCGGGTGGCAATGCCTACTTCTTCCAACGCCGCGATCCGAATTCACGTCATAACGAAATGTTCAACGGAAGTGACTCCCGGCAGCGGAATACGAAGGTTTTCAAATACCTCAAAGAACTCTCCAAGCTGCCGATCCCTGGTTACCCGGACCTTGTGCCGTTCCAAGTCCCGGCCGTCACCACGGAGGATGCCCTCGGTCTCTCCTTTGCCGCCAAATATCCTCCCGGCCTAAGCGGCAATGGCAATACCGTTTTCGGCAGCGCTCACGGCCCATCCTCCGTGTTCGACTCGAGTGAGCGCACCCAGATCCTGCTCAACATGCTGGATTATACCCGCTCGATCAACATGCAGCCGGCCTTCCTCAGTGGGGGAAACCGGTATGATGATGGTTTTGGCAAAGCCACCGGCATCTGCGGCTGCGCCAATGCCTCCGGCGCCAACACCAACTCGACCCATTGGAACACGCTGCTTTTCACCAACCAGACCACCCGCACACCCAAGGGCACCGGGAAACTCTTTGGGGCGGCTGAGATTGCGGTCGTGGTCAATGTGGCCGCCAGCCGCGCCGGGGGCGCCGCCAATGATCCCGTCACTGGACCGTGGGCCGGACTTTATGGGCTGATGAGCACCGAATCACGCGCTCGGGCGGACAATCCAGGACCGGGAACCCGCTTCATTGTGGAAGTCGGCTTCATCCAAAGCGCCTTTAGCCCCAAACAAGGCTGGTCGGCGAGTTTCCCACCGGGGGGATTGGCGGTCAGTTCGATTACGGCTAGCCCTACTGATACGGTTCCCACTGGGACCAGTACCCCACAAAACTCCACGATTCCGATCATCGGGCCCGGCCAGGAACGACTCTCCACCTTGGACAGTCTTCAGATCGGTGGCAAGACACCTAGCGCCAATAACATTGAACGTCAGCTTTCGAAAGGCCCGCAGGCGGGCCATGGCCTCATGCCCTTGGGCGGCATGGCGGGGCCTCGCGGCACTTTCAGTTCTGTCGCCGTCGCCGCCAATACGGTCGTCAACCGTAACATCGCGAGGCTGCGGCCCTACTGTGTCGTGG
>JAYUWQ010000118.1:0-5515 GCA_043753485.1 bacterium | reverse complement strand
GAGTGTCGAGGCCGCTGCGGATCACCAGCACCCCGTCCGGACTGAGGCGTGCGGCGGCTTCCGTGAGGAGTCGCGCCTGCTCATCCGGCGGGAAGTATTGCAGGATATCGAGGATGGTTACAGAACCAAGGTGGGCGGGCAGCCCCGCGCGGGCATCCCCCCGGGCGAAGGTCAGGTTTTCCGCAGGGCTGTTTTGCAGAACATGCCGGGCGGCTTCGATTTTCCGGGGATCGTAATCCATGCCGTGGATCGGATTGAGGAAGCCATGGGCGCGCAGATAGAAACTGAGCACGCCCATGCCGCAGCCGAGGTCGAGCAGCGGGGCCGTGGTACCCTGCAGGGCGCGCAGCACGGCCGGATAAAGGGGATCGCTGGCCACCTTGCCGGTGACATACCACCGGGCGTGAGGGCCGGGAAAGGCGCGGGCAAAACGCCACAGGGAGAAGGGCGCCGGTTTCATGTCCTCACTTGGGATTGCCCCTTCCAGCGCCTTGCCAGCAGCAGCGGCCAACGCAGCAACGCCCCCGGAAAGTGGCGCAGAAAAAGGGTGACCAACCTGACATTGTCCCGCAGATAATGATAGTGCGAGACGCCGCCCTCGGCCTTGCTGAGGTAGCGGACGGGAGTGGGCACATTGATGATCGGAACTCCGCGCCAGCAGAGCAGGATGCCGGCTTCGCATTCAAAGTCATAACGCCGCCCGAACCAGGTGGATTCCATCACCGCGATGAGGTCTGCGATGGGAAACAGCCTCATTCCAAAGAGGGAGTCGCCGATGCCCCACCAGGCGGTCTGGAAATCCACCCAGAAGTTGGCCACCTTCCGCCCCATCACCCGCTCCGTGGGGGCATTGGCAGGGAAGACCGGCTTGCCGAAAACCATCGCTTCCGGATGCCGGACCGAGCGCGCCATGTAGTCGGCGATCTGCCCGGCCGGGTGCTGGCCGTCGGCATCGAAGGAGAGCAGGTGGGTGAAGCCCGCCTCCCGGGCCAACCCGGCTCCGGTGAGCACCGCCGCCCCCTTGCCGCGGTTGGTGTCGTGCCGGATGACCCGCAGGTCAGGCTCATTGGAGGCGAGGGCTTCCAATTGTTCCGTGGTGCCGTCATCGCTGCCATCGGTCACCACCCACACCGGCGACCATGCGGCGAGGGCTTCGCGCACGGTTTCCAACACTTTGGGCCCGGTATTGTAAGTGGGGATGAGGAGCAGGTGGGTGGAGGAGGGAGGGGGCACGGGGAGGAGAGGATCTTTGTTTCTAAACGGGCGGCGGACCTTCCGCGCAAGCGCCCTTGGCAGCTGGGGTTGCGGCGTTTAGCAGGCGGGATGACCGAGCCCGCCGCCCTCGCTGCCTTGCCCCATGGACCATCGTTCCGGTTCGTGGACGAACTGACCTCGCTGGAACCCGGCCAGCGCGGTGAAGGGCGCTATACCGTGCGCGGCGACGAAGCTTTTCTAACCGGACATTTCCCGGGAAATCCACTCATGCCCGGAGTGATTCTGATCGAAGCCCTCGCGCAACTCGGCGGGGTGGTGGCGCAGAGCGATCCGACCCTGCCCCCGCTGGCTGATTTGAAACTCACCGCCGTGCGTGGCGCCAAAATCATGGACAGCGCGGTGCCGGGGGAAAACCTCACCATCCGCGCCGAAGTCGCCGGACGGATGGGCGGACTGGTGCAGGTGCAGGGTGAAGTGCGTGCCGGGGACCGGGTTCTGCTGACGGCTCAGGTCACGCTAAGCGGGGTGGCCATTATTTGATAGTTCCCCATCATCCCACGGCCTTCCACCGGATGGAAGGTTTATCCCCGGTCCCACCATTCCCGCCACGCGGCGCGGGAAATCTTCCCCCGCGCGTCCGGCTCCAGCTCGGGACACACCCGCCAATGACGCGGCTGCTCCATGGAGGGCAGGAAGCGGGCGCTGGCCTGCTGGATTTCGCTGAGCCCGGTATTCTCTGACAAATTCAAACAGACCGCGATCTCCTCCACCCGGGCCGGGTCCGCACTGGGAATCCCGAAAACCACGCAGTGCCGCACCCCGGGCAGGGCCAGTAGTTTTTCCTCGATCCGGGAAGGTGAAATCTTGCGGCCGGCCACGTTGATGGCCTCGCTGGCACGGCCTTCCAGCCACACCGCCCCGTCCTCCAGCCGGACCTGATCCGGGGTCCGGAAGGTGCCTTCCCCGAGGTCCGGACCGGCCTCCAGATAGCCCATTCCCACGGCCGCACTGCTAACGATGAGCCGGCCGCTGGCAGCCTCCACCGCCAGGGTCACGCCTTCCATGGCCGTGCCCGCCAGGAGGGCATCCGGGCGGGGCACGGTACTCCGGTCGTAGGCGATGCCGCCGCACTCGCTGCTGCCGTAAAAGTTATGCAGCTTGACCCCGCTGGCCTGATGCACCGCACACTCCAGCTCCAGTGGCAGCGGCGCTCCGGCGGAAATCGCGAGCCGGACGCGCCCGTCAATCACTCCAGCCGCGTGCCATGCCCGCCACATCGCCGGCACCGCCGGCAGGGTAAAGGCAGGGCCGCCTGCCAGGATATTCCGCAGGACCTGGGGTAAAGGGCTTTCCGCCAGGATCAGGGGGATGCCATGCAGCAGCAGCGGCAGCACCAGATTGGAAAATCCATAGGAGTGGGCCATGGAAATCACACCGATGTTAGGCCAGTCCGGCCGCAGGCCCATGGTCTGCACGATCTGATCCGCATCCGCTGCCAGCTGCGCAGCGGTGAACATCACTTCGCGCGGGGTGCCGGTGGAGCCGGATGTGTGCTTCACATGGCATACCGGTTCCGGCCACGGGACGGCGGAGGGACTGGCTCCGCTTCCGGCATCCACCGGCCGCAGCACCGCGTCATCCCGCCACGCCCGGAGCACCTCGAGGAGGAACGGCAGCCATTTGCCTGCCGCGCAGACTTCCGTCCCGGCCGGAGGCCGTGCCGCTGCCGCCGCGTACAGTTCCGCAAACGTCAGGACCCGCCCTTCCGCCGCCAGACGCACCGCCGGGCGGTCCGCGTGGGCACGCACCACCTCCAACCAGCGTTGCTGGAGTGGTTGACACCGTCCGCGTTCCATCGCTTGTGTATTCAGCACTTCTTCCCTTCCTGCAATCCCCTAATGGCTTATCGGTCCGCCACTTATACTCCCCGCCCGCCGCAGCGCGTGGTGGCCACCGGGGCCGGTATTCTCACCGCTCACGGGGCCGGTTGGCAGGTCAATGCGGACGCCTTCCGGATCGGCCAGGTCTCCCTGCGGCCGGTCACCCTGTTCGATGTCTCCCGCCAGCGAGTCACCACCGCCGGCGAAGTCCAGCTTCCCGCCCTGCCACCGCCCCATCCCGGCCCGCGCGACCTTCAACGGATGGAACGCGGCACCCATCTCCTGCTGCACGCCGCCCACGAAGCCCTCGCCTCCTCCGGCCTTTCCCTGACAAATCTCCCCGTCGTGCTCGGCACTTCCGCCGGCGGCATGGCGCTGGGGGAGGCCTTTTACCGTCAGGCCCACGAAACTCTGCCATCCGGGCGCGGCCAGGCCACCCGGGCCATTTTTTATCAAGCCCAGCAACAGGCGGCGGTGATGCAACGGGCACTCGGAATCAGCGGACCCCTCACCATTATTTCCAATGCCTGTGCCTCGGGAGCCAATGCGATCGCCCACGCCGCCAGTCTGATCCGGCGCGGCGATGCCCCCGCCGTGCTTTGCGGCGGATACGATGCCCTTTGCCAGCTGGTTTTCGCCGGATTCGACACCCTGAAGGCCCTTAGCCCCACGGTGGCCCGGCCCTTTGATGCCAACCGCGATGGCCTTGCGCTGGGTGAAGGAGCAGGTCTGATCCTGTTGGAAAGCCTCGACCACGCCCGGGCGCGGGGGGCCACGGTGCTCGCGGAAATCGCCGGCACCGGCGCCGCCACGGACCTGCATCACCTCACCCAGCCGCATCCGCAGGGAAATGCTGCTCTCGCCAGCATGACCGCCGCCTGCGCCATGGCCGGGCTTCGTCCTGACGAAATCGACTATATCAATTCCCACGGCACCGGCACTCCGCTGAATGATGTCGCCGAAGCCATCGCCATTCAGCGCTGGGCCGGTGAGGCGGTGAGCCGCATCCGCGTCAGCAGCACCAAGGGCGGGATCGGCCACCTGCTGGGCGGTGCCGGCGCCGTCGAGGCCATCATCTGCCTGATGGCGCTGCGCGGGGGTTTTCTGCCGCCCTGCGTGAACGTGGAGACGCCCGACCCGGCCTGCACCTTCGACCTCATCCGCGAACCCCGCGAAGCCGCCCTCCGCACCGCCCTGACGAATTCTTTCGGCTTCGGGGGCAGCAATGCCACGCTCATGTTCCGCCAGCTTCCTGACTGATTTTTATGAACCCTGCGCCCCGCATCACCATCGCCGGCACCGGCGCAGTTTCCGCCGCGGGCTGGGGGGTGCCGGCGTTGCTCAGGGTGATGGACCAGGGCGTGCCGCTGCCGTTGGATCAAATCGCCCGCCCCGGTTCTGACACCTCCCGGACCCTGCCGGTGAGGCGCGTGCCCCAGCCGGTGGACCGCCCTGCTTTCCTCGCCCATCCGCGCCTGCGCCGCAGCAGTCCCATTTCCCAATTCGCGGCGGCGGCCGCCTTGGAAGCGCTTGGCAACGACTACGATAAAACCCGCCGCACCGGCGTCATTTTTACGCTGCTCAATGGCTGCGTGAACTACAGTGGCCGCTTTTTTGGCGAAGTCCTCCGCGATCCCGCCACCGCCAGCCCGATCCTGTTTCCGGAAACGGTCTTCAACGCTCCCGCCAGCCATCTGGCCACCCTGCTGGGGTTCAGTGCTCCTGCCTTCACCCTCATCGGCGACAGTGCCCAGTTCATCCCGGGCCTCGAACTGGCCGTGCAGTGGCTCCTTGATGACGTGGTGGATGCCTGTCTCGTGGTCGGCGCCGAGGAAGTGGATGCCCTCACGGCCGAGGCCCTGCACCGCCTCGCCCCGGGAGCCATCCTGACCGAAGGCGCCGCTGTCCTTTACCTCGAACGCGATGGGCCCGGTCCGGTCATTGAAGAGATCGCCGGCCCCATCCCCATCCAAGGCGTTCCCGGCCGTGCGGGCCGCACCGCTGCCGCCCACCGGCTGCAGCAATCCCTGACGCCCATCCTGCCAGGCACTCTCCTCATCGACGACGCCACTGGTTGCCCCCGCAGAGATGACCCCGGCCTCACCGCCTGGCAGGATTGGACCGGCCCCCGGCTATCTCCGCGACGCCTGCTGGGCGAAGCCCCCGGCGCCTCCACCGCCCTCCAGTGCGTCGTCGCCGCCGAGTCCATCCGATCCGGCAGAACGACCCGCACCCTCGTCCCGGCCGTCGGAGCCGACCAGCAGGCCAGTGCCCTGGTGCTGAGCCGGGCCTGACTGGCTGGCAGACATAAGCGACCGAGGGGATCGCATTCCCAATTGGCAAATGGCAAAACCCGCCTAACCTGCGGGGCCATGAACCCGCTTCCTGCTGCTGCCCCATCTGCCGTTTCCTTCGTCGCC
>JAYUWQ010000117.1:0-5519 GCA_043753485.1 bacterium | reverse complement strand
CCACAAGTCAGATGAGCTGTTTGGATAGTTCAGCCAGTTCCTTTTTGATGAGGCCGCCTACCCGGTGCTTGGCGAGGTAGACTTGCGCCATGCTGACGTCCAATTCCGTCATTACTTTCTTTACGCCCCATTGTTTGATCACGTAGGCATCGAAAATCTGGAATTGCCGCGGAGAGACCCGCTGTTTCACGGTGGCAATGGCCCGGTCCGCAATATTCCGTTTCCATTCCACTTCCCAGATCCGGTCGAGTTTCTGGGCTTCCGGGTCTTCCACCCGGTCCAGCACACTGGTGTTACGCCCTTCCTCATCACCGGGGAAATGGTGCATGGCGGTATCCTTGGCGCGGCGGCGGAACTGGTCGCCGATCCGCCACCGGGTCATATTCATCAGCCACACTTTGAAGCTGCCGGCTTTCGGGTCGTAGCGGTGTTCCTTCGATTGCTTGGCGATGGCCAGAATCGTTTCCTGCACCACGTCCAGTGCCTCCTCGGGCCGCAGACCGCTTTTTAGGCCCACCCCGTAAATCAGCCGCCAGTAGGTGCGGTAAAATTCGTCCCAGGATTTCTGGTCCTCCCAGTTCCCCAAGCGCTCGATCAGACTCTTGCGCGTCTTTTCGTAAACCTGCTTCACCACCTCCGGCGGGATATCGGCGGCCGCATCCGGCGCAAGTGCATCGGCAATCTTGACGGGTGTGATTTTGGGGGAGGTGTCCTTGACCTTTCGGGCTGGCATAGGGGGGAATCTATCACGGAACGGCGGTTGTTGACCACCCATTTCATTCACCTGCGGGAATCGTCCCGATCAGAAGACTTTCTAATCAATCCGCGGGTTTGCCCCTGCTGGCAAGGGCGGCGGTGGCGTAGGAAGGGCTGGCGGAACCTCCAAGGCCGGGAGCGTGGGCGGGGACGCCGGAGGCAATGGGGCGGCGGCGGCCCGCACGGCGACCAAGGCAGAATCGATCAGGGCGTCGGTCTGCACCGTCCGGTCCGGCGTCGCGGGCCCGTATTTCAGGACATCGCTGGCGGTCAGGACATCGCGGAAAGCGGCGATTACGGGCGGGGGCGGGGGTTGATCCGCACGGGGACGGTCGCCCAGAATCTCTGGGGAGGTGGCGTAGCGGGCCAAAACGCCGGTTTGCCGGTGCAGAAACGTCCGCACAATTTCCGACAGTTGTGCGGCAAAGGCTTCGGCATCCATTTTGGGAGCGGCCAGCCGCAGGGACTCCAGCGCCCGTACCGCCAACTTCCCGGGCCGGGCAGGCAGGCCCGGCAAGGCCAGGCGCCGGCCCACGGACCGCATCCACAGGAAAAGACCAGCGAGCACCGCCACCGCCAGCACGGCGGCCGCGACCCACCAGATCCACGGCATCGTGGCGGCTGCCTCAGGCTCCACAGGGGGGGCAATGTCTCGGATGGGAGGGAATTCCAGCACAGCAGTCAGGGTAAAAGATCAAAAAATTCAGGATATCCCGCCGGATTCAGCGGCGGGAGGCCCGGCGTTTGAAAAAAGCATGCAGCGCCGGGACATAATTGGATCCCGTGTGGAGATCGATTTTATCCACCCCGGCGGTTTTAAAGGTCTGATCAAGCGCTGCCTGCCAGGCGGCGCGGCGTTCATGGTAGGCTTCGCGCACCTGACGGCGGCTGGTGTTGATCTGCATCAACTCCCCGGTCTCCGGATCTTCCAGCCGCATCCACCCCACATCGGGCAGGGTCTCTTCCGCGGCATCGGTGATCTGCACCGCCACCACATCATGGCGCACCGCCGCCACCTTCAGCGACCGCTCGAAGCCCGGCGCGATAAAATCCGAAATCACCAGCACCAGACACCGCCTCGGCAGGTGCTGCGTCAGCCGGTCCAGGGCCACGCCCACATCAGTCCCCCTGCCTTTGGGCTGACAATATAAAATCTCCCGGATCAGCCTCAGGCAGTGCGTGCTCCCTTTCCGCGGGCCCACAAACAATTCCGGCTGGTCCGAAAACAATAACAATCCGACCTTGTCCTGATTATGGATCGCACTGAAGGCGAAGGTGGCGGCGATCTCCGCCGCCAATTCCCGTTTCGACTGATCCTGCCCGCCGAAGTTTTTGGAGGCGCTGACGTCCACCACCAGGAAGACCGTGAGTTCCCGTTCTTCCACGAACTTCTTGATATAGGCCGTTCCGGAGCGGGCGGTCACATTCCAATCAATCGAGCGCACCTCATCCCCTGGCTGGTATTCCCGGAAGTCATCAAAGTCGATCCCCTGGCCTTTGAAGACGCTGTGATATTCCCCTCCGACCGCCGCCCTCACGATCCCCCGCGTCGCGAGTTCAATCTTGCGCACCTTTTTTAAAATGGCGGTCAGGCGGTCGGGCATTGGGGAGGTTGATGGTTTAAGGTTGATGGATGATGGAAGGTAACCGGTAACGGCGGGGCCGGGTTGGAATGTCCTGCTATCAACCATCAGCCAGGCCCCCTCACGGCACCGCGATTTTGCCCAGCAGCTTCTCAATGATCTGCACCGAGGTGACGCCTTCCGCCTCGGCCTCGTAGGTCACGAGGATGCGGTGGCGCAGGACATCGTAGGCCAGATCCTTCACATCCTGTGGTGTCACATAGGCCCGGCCATGCAGGAAGGCCAAGGCCCGCGTCGCCTGGGCCAGCGCAATGGTGCCGCGTGGACTGGCTCCGCAGCGCACGAGGTTTTTCAACTCCGGCAGCACCTCTTCCGCATGACGGCTCGCGTGGACGATATCCACAATGTAATCCTTCACCGGGTCCGAGATCAGCACCTCATTCACCAGAACCCGGCTCGCGATCACGTGCTCCGCATGGATGATGGCATTGGTCGATGTATTTGCCGAACTGGTGCCCATCAAATCCAAAATCCGCCGTTCCTCTTCCTTGGTCGGGTAGTCCACCCGCACTTTCAGCAGGAACCGGTCCAACTGCGCTTCCGGCAGTTGATACGTTCCTTCCTGATCGATCGGGTTCTGCGTCGCCATCACCATGAACGGGTCCGGCAACTTGTAAGTGGTATCCCCGATCGTCACCTGCCGCTCCTGCATCGCTTCCAGCAGGGCACTTTGCACCTTGGCCGGTGACCGGTTGATTTCATCCGCGAGGATCAAATTCGCAAAAACCGGCCCCAGTTTCGGGCGGAATTCCCCGTCTCCGGGATTGTAGATCAGCGTGCCCAGCAAATCCGCCGGCAGCAAATCCGGGGTGAACTGAAAGCGTTTGAAGCTTGCCTCCATGGTTCCCGCCAAGGCCCGGATCATCAAGGTCTTGGCCAGGCCCGGCACCCCTTCCAGCAAAATGTGGCCATTCGTCAAAAGCGCCACAAACATCCGGTCAATCAAGTCCTCCTGACCAACCAGCACCCGGTGCAGCTCCGCCCGCACCAGAGGCACCCAGGCAGCAGAGACAGCGATACGTTCGGTCAAATCAGCAGGAGCGTCGGACATAGTTTAAATGGGACAGGGGTAATCGGAAATCGCGCCATACTGGCAGTGGAAAGCGCCCCTGGCCAAGGGATTTTGCTGCGGATTATGGGATTTCCGGAAAGGCACGCTTGACCGGGCCGGGGAGGGCTCGTGTCGAGCAGGGAGGCGCCGGACTGATATTCAGGATTGCTGTAATAATCGTTGATTCCGCAACGGTTGGAGGTGATGGGAGTCGCGTACGTATGGCACAATGTTGGATGTGGTCGTTTTGGCGGGTGCTCCCCGTGGTAGTGGGCCTGGGGCTGGTGACCTCGTGCCGGGATGGGGAGGAGCGGGCGAGGGTGACGGTCCTGGAGTCAGGCTATCGGTTTACCATCAGCGACTATTTGAAGGCGGCGGCGGAGGGCCGGGGAACGGTGGTGGAACCCTTTTTGGCTGCGGGAATGCAGGTGGATGCGGCGGGACCCCATGGGGAAACGGCGTTGCAGCTGGCGGCGGCAGGAGCCCATCCGCATCTGGTGCAACACTTGTTGCAGGCCGGGGCAGTGGCGGACCGGGCGGATGCGGCGGGAGTGACTCCGCTGATGGCGGCGGCCGGTGCGGGGGATGTCATTTCCGTGCAGGCGCTGCGGGTGGCGGGGGCCGACGCCGCACGGCGCGATGCTGAAGGCCGCACGGCATTGGCGGCCGCGGTGGCCGCGGGACATGCCGGAGTGGTGGAATTGTTGGTCCCGGAACAGGGAGAATCCCTCGCCGGATTGCTTCAATTGGCCTGTGCGGCCGGGCACACGGGCGTGATGGATGGATTGCTCAAGGTCGCGGACCGTAATCCGGCAGGTGGTGGGGTGGACTGGACGGAACTCCTGCAGGCGGCTTCTTCGGGCGGCCATTTGCCAGCGGTGCGGCTGCTCAGCGACCGGATGCCGGAAAGCGCAGCCGCGGAGCCGCTCCGGCGGCAACTGGCCCAGGCGGCCCGGGCTGCAGGACACGTGGCAGTCGCAGATTTTTTGGAGGATGAAGTCCATCACCAGATGGCGTCCGGGACGCCCCGTGCCCTCGTCCCTCCCGCAGACCCCGTGACCCTGCCGGTGAGTGCGGTGGCTGTATTGCCGCCGGGAGAGGCCCCGCTTCCCGCCGGACCTTTGCCCGATGCGGCCGCGGCGGGGGCCCCGGCATCGCAGGCGATTCAACCCGCGACTGCTCCCGGGCGGTTGGCTGGGGCACGGTTTGCCAAGCTGAATTGTGATGCTATGGAAGACGTGCCGAAGGTGCTGCAGATGCTGGCGTGGGAACCCCGGATGTGGCCCGTGGTGCTGCAGGATGTGGCTCCAGGACACGGGACCGCCAGTATTCTCCTGACGGAATCACCGCCGCGCACCGTATCCCTGCGGGTGGGGGATGAAATTCCCGGGACCGGGTGTGTGATCGAAAAGCTGCGCCGCCGCCGGATCTATACCGATGCCAAAGAGTCGGTGCTGAAGAATGTGTCAGAACTGCACTTCCGCCGGACCGCCACCGGCGAGGTCTTCCGGGCCTCGCCCGATGAGGCGGTCCTCTCCAATGAAAGTACCGCCCGGCTCCGGATCGCGGGGTCGGACCGGGCGTGGGGGGCGGTGGCCGGGGATGAGTTCCGGCTGGGGACGTTGCTGCTGCGGGTTAGGGAAATAGCGGAGGCCGCCATCGTCCTGGAGAATCGCCTGACCCGGGAAACGGTGCGAGTGCCGCTGACGGCGCAGCCCTGACAGGCGGCGCCTGACGTCTTTTTTCCATGATCGCCGCGCTGCTCACCGCCTTCCTGTTTGCCTGCAGCGCCATCTTCGGCCAGCGGGCGGCCAAACTCTTCGGCCCGCTGCGGGCCAATGCCATCCGGCTCAGCATCGCCTGTGCCTTGCTTGGAATCCTGACTTGGATCACCGATGGCATCCAGGGGCATTCCAGTTGGCATCCGGCGGTGTTTCCCGCCCTGTTCCTCAGCGGCGCGGTGGGATTCGGTTTCGGGGATATCGGACTTTTCCTGGCCTATCCGCGGCTGGGAGCCCGGCTGACGATTCTGATCAACTTCAGCCTCGCAACCCTGTTCGCCGCATGGG
>JAYUWQ010000116.1:0-5520 GCA_043753485.1 bacterium | reverse complement strand
GCTGGGGAATGGCGTACAGGTGCCTGAAATCTCCATTGAGCAGCCAGCGCGTGTAGCATTGGCGCCCCGGCGGGTCGTTGCCTGGGGAAACAACAACTCAGGCCAGACCAACCTGCCAAGCGGGCTCCGCGGCGTTATGGCTATCGCGGCCGGCGGGAGTCAATCCCTCGTCCTGAAGCAGGATGGCACGCTGGCCACCTGGGGGAGCCATACCTATGGTCATGCTGCCATAGCTCCCAGTTTGGTCGGTATCCGGGCGATCGTGGCTGACTCCAGCTTTTCCGCCGCACTGTTAGATGACGGTACCGCTGCCCTGTGGGGCTACAGCAGCCCCACCCCACCCGGGGGCTTGGACGATGTTCAGGAATTGACGTCTGGAAGCTATCATACGGTGGTGCTGAAAAGTGATGGCACCGTGGTTGCCTGGGGCAATAACTCCTACGGGGAAATCACCATCCCCGCGGGGCTCACTGGCGTCAGGGATATTTCGGCAGGCGCGAGTCACTCCACTGCCCTGAAGCACGACGGCACGGTTGTGGCATGGGGCGACAACTCCTCAGGCCAATCAGCGGTGCCGGCAGGGCTGGATGATGTGAAGGCCATTGCCGCCGGGGCCTATCACACGGTCTCCCTGAAGACTGATGGCACGCTGGTGGCGTGGGGCAGCAACGCTTATGGTCAAAGCACGGTGCCCGGCGGCCTGGCGGCCGTTCAGGCCATTGCCGCCCGTGGCTCCTACACTCTGGCGCTGAAGCGGGACAGCACGGTGGCAGCATGGGGAAGGAACGATAGCGGCCAGACGGCGGTGCCTGCCGGATTGAGCGGGGTGCAGGAGATTGCGGCGGGTTGGCAGCATGCGCTGGCTCTCGTCATCGCCGATGTGACCTTCGGGGATCAGAATCTCATGACAGGCAGCGCATCGAAAACCTTCGTTGTCAGAAACGCCGGCAATGCCCCCCTCACCCTGGGCAGTGCCAGTCTGGCGGGAGGCGATATTAACGATTTCACCATCAATCCCGCTGGAATGCGGAACAGTCTGGCGTTGGCCGATGATAGCACAGCGTTCACGGTCCGCTTCACTCCCCGGGCAGCCGGCCTGCGGCAGACAACCCTTCGTGTGCCCAGCAATGATCCCAACGAAGGTACGTTCCAGATCCGCCTCAGCGGAAATGGCACTGGGCAGATCCTGACTACGATCCAAAGTTGGAGGCAGGTTTACTTCAACACCTCTGCCAATACCGGTAACGCCGCTGATACCGAAGACCCCGACGCTGATGGCATCCCAAATTTGCTTGAGTTTGCTTTCGGCACCGATCCCCTGCAGCTCAATAGTGGACCCGCTGGTTTGGAATACACCGGAACCTTCGCGGGAAATGGCACCATCACCGGGATCGGCCAGCCGGTCATCATGGTTGAGTCTGGGCCCGGTGGCCCAGTCTACCGCGCCCTTTTCGTCCGGCGGAAGGAATTCACCGTCGCTGGACTGTCCTACACACCGGAGTTCAGCAGCGACCTGAACATGTGGCAGATCGAAGCGGCACCTCCTTCCGTTTTGGCCGATGACGGGATTCATCAGATTGTGGGTGTTTCCTATCCAACCACGATGGAGAGTCACGCGCCACTTTACTTCCGGCTCAGGGTGGGCATTGCCCCATGAGCAATCCATTTCTTCACCTGCAGGCGGCTTTGTAAAAAGGGGCCTGCCGTCCCCACCCCCATTGCCCTGAGGACAGCATCCAGCATCTGCTGCTATTTGGATGGGAAAAGAGTGTTTCCCGACCCATAACAAGATACCGGCAACCTATTCGTGCCGACCTCTGAAGAGGGATTCGGGTCGGATTTGGGTAAACAGACGCAATCCATCGCGGCATTGAGGGCGGTCGCGGCGGCTTCGAGTTCGGCGGTCATTTCCTGCCAAGGCGCGCAGAGGGACTCCAGAAGGTCAGCGGTGGGGACAGTCCGGAGGCGTGTCGGTAGTCGGCGGCATCACCTCCTCGGGGGGGCATGGAAATGCCTGCTTCCACCTTGGTTTTCCTGACTTGGCAGGCATCTTCCCCTCCAGCGAGGAGCCAGGGCTGGTTCCAGGATCCCGTCCCTTATTCCTCCCGTCCGGGGGAACGGCGGCCCGCTTTGACCTGGCTGCGGAGGCGTTTTGTTTTCACCATTTCCCGTTTCAGGCCCTGCGAGCGTTTTCCTTTTTGGGCCCGGGCCTTGGAGACGGCGGCCTGGCGGGCCTGCTGGCCGGCTTTGAGGCGCTGCTCCAGCTTGTCTGCGAGGAGCACCCGGGCCTGATAGCGGTTTTGGGAAAGGCTGCGTTGCTCCTGACAAATGACCTCGATCCCGGTCGGCACATGCCGCAGCCGCACCGTGGAGCTGGTCTTGTTGATTTTTTGCCCGCCATGCCCGCGGCCGCGGACGAAGGTCTCCTCCAAATCCTCGCGCGCCACCCGCAGCGACCCAAGCCGCAGGAGGATTTGCCGGATGGAGTCGCGTCCAATCATCCGCAATCCTCGTGGCAACAGAGCCAGACCGCAAGCCGCCACTCTTTTTGAAAGAATGCCGACAGTGGGGAATTTTGTTGTGAATTTCCCCCAGGCCTGTTTAGCTGTCCCCACCCCTCCCCCGCCATGAATCCCCCCCGTTCCCTCCTCCTTGTCATGGCGCCACTGGTGGGCAGCCTGACGCTTCTTGTCCTGGATCCCGCCACCGCTGCTCCCGCGAAGAAAACCCCACCACCCCCACCGGCGGCCCCCACCGTGGTGGAAACTCCCGCGCCCAAGCGGTCCATCCTGCAAAAGCTCAACCCTTTCCATAAAAAGGCCCCGGCCCCGGCCCCCCCGCCGGTCCCTGCGGGAAATTCCAAAAAATCCAAGGTTCCTCCAGCAGCGCCAGTCGCACCCGCCGCTCCTTTGATCCAGCCGGCCTCCCCGGCAATCTCCCTGGGGAGCGTGTCCCCGAATCCACCCGCCGCCTTGGAGCCGGATGAGCCCAAAAAGGGCGGGTTCTTTTCCCGGCTGAGGGCAAAACTTGACCACGACCCGGAAGTGGTCGCGGTTGCGGAGAAAACGGAGCGCCCCGCCGATTGGAAGGAACGCTGGGTGGTCACGGAAGACAGCACCGCATTTTTTGAATACGGCCCCAGTCAGGCCAGTGGTCCAGACCTGCGTTTATCCCGCGGCCAGGTGGTGAAGTTGTCGCACACCACCCGGGGCTGGGCCAGGGTGGAACTCGACGGCGGCCGGCAAGGATACATCGGGAGCGACCAGATGCGCCAAGCGGCCAGGAATGATTTTTCCGATCCCCTGCTGCCAGCCGCACAACTGGCCTCCATCGGGACGGGCTTGCAGGGCTGGTCCCCGGCACCCCCTCCGCCGGATCTTCCGGATCTGCCCATGGCACCGGGCTCGGAGGATGCCTTGCTCCTGCTGCCCCCACTGGAATTCGAGGGCACAGAATTAAAGAAGTCGTCCCTCAAGCTCAAACCCCTTCCCGCCGGAGCACCAACGCTGCAGCCTGGAGATTCCCTGCCCCCGGCCTCCCTGGAGCCTCCGGTGTTGGACACTGATAAGGAAAACCCTCCGGCCCTGCCTTCCCTTCCCGCTCCCACTGAGCCAGTTCCCCCAGCGCCAACGGTGCCCACGGAAGCCCCCGCCCCCAGCCCGGCTCAGCCCACCCTCCCGTCCTGATCATGAGGTTGCTGCTGCGGAAGCGCTTTCTATTGGTTATCGCCGGATGCCTGGGCTCCCTGCTTCCTGCGGGGGCGCAGTCTCAACGCGTGCCGGATTCGGTTTTACAACTGGTGGTCGCGGTGGCCGAAGGTTGGAATTCCCCCCATGCCAGGCTGATGCCTTTTTCCCGCGCCGGAGCCGGCGGGCCATGGCAACCCGCGTGGCCCAAGGCCAAACAGGTCAACCTGGGCAAAGCCGGTCTCGCTTGGGGGAATGGCGTGCTGCCGGTGCCCCATGGCCAGCCCGGGGTGCCCTCCAAACGCGAACGGGACCAGCGCGCCCCGGCTGGTCTGTTCCGGATCGGCACGCTCTATGGCTATGCGCCGGAGTCGGTGCCCGGTCTGCGGTTGCCCACCTACCGGGTCAGCGCCCGGGATTGCTGGATCGACGATCCTGCCTTCCCCTCCTACAACCGTCACGTCGTGGTGGACCCGGCCAATCCGCCGCCGTGGTATGCCAAACAACGCATGAGGCTGGGCGATTTTGCCTACGAGTTTCTGTTGGAAATCCGGCACAATTCCGATCCACCCCTGGCCGGCCAGGGCAGCGCTATCTTCTTCCACATCCGTCGTGGCCCGGAAAAACCGAGCCATGGCTGCACCACCATGGCGCGGCCGGACCTGGTGAATCTGATCCAGTGGCTGGATGCCCGGGCCCACCCGCATTATGTGTTGCTGCCCCGCGCGCCCTATCAGGAATGGCAGGGCCGCTGGGGACTGCCCGCGATGCCCTGAATCCGGGAGGTTTGGTTAACGTCATCCGTCTCCGGCAGACCTCAATCCGGCCGGTGCTGCCCCCGGTAGGTCAGGAGGAAAAAACCCGCCAGGGCAAGCGTGCCCAGCGCCAGGGGCGTCCAAAAACGGGTCCAGTCCACCACCCCCTGGGAAGTGGTGCAGGCGGTGTGCCACCAACCGATCAGGAGATAACCGCTGAGGTTGCCCACCCCGCTGTTGAGCAGGGAGAGCAGCGCCTGACTCTGGGCGCGCAACCGGTGGTCCACCCGTTGTTCCAGGTAGATTTGACTGGTGGGGTAAAACAGCACAAAAACCGGGCCATGCAGCGCGATGCTGAGAATCAGCCACCCTTGGATATTGGTGGCCATCAGGGCAAGCCGCAGCACTCCCGCCAGCAGACCGGCCAGCAGCACCCACTTCAGACGGAACCGAGTCAGGAGGGCCGCCAGGGCCAGCATGGCAAACCCTTCCAACACCTGGGCCAGACCCATCGTGGCCGACGGCGAAGGGTTGCCCAAATCCGCCAGATGCGCCGACGAATACCGGTAAAAGGTGGAGAGGATCGCGCTGAAAATGGCCGAGGTCAGGAAGATGATCCGGTGGTCCGGATGCCGCAGCAACTGCAGGGCTTCCCAGCCGAAAAAGTCGCGCCAGCGCCGGGGTTCGCGGGATTCCGCAGGGTAGGTCGGCCGCAGGGTCAGGCAGAAGGCGGCTTCCAGCAGAAAAATGCCCGCCGCGCCATACCCGGAGACGGGGGAGCGGTCGGCGTGCAGCCCGTAGCTGATGGCCACCGACGACAGCATCCAGCCCCAGGTCGCCCACGCCCGCAGCGGACCGAATTCCCGCCGCGCATCGCTCAAACGCGACAGCACAATACTTGTCAGCAGGCCAAACCCGGGGGCATTGGTCAGAGCGTAGGCCATCATGCAGCCCAGTACCCAGGATGTCCCCCACCGCTGTTCAATGGCATGAAATGTCAGGAACAAAAAACAGGCCGAAGCCGCACACAGGGCGGCCAACAACCGTTCCGGAGGCACCCGGCGGTCCGCCAGGGAACC
>JAYUWQ010000115.1:0-2244 GCA_043753485.1 bacterium | reverse complement strand
GACCGGACGCTTTCCTCCACCGATGGCCGCGACGCCAACCCCCTGACCTGGCGCTCCACCGTGCCTGACCTCGGAACGGACTTCTTCAATTATCCCTGGTGGAACCGGCTTTTCCTTGATCCGGACTTCTATCAAAAATATATCGACCGGTGGCAGGAACTCCGGGCTGGCCCGCTCGGCCGCCCCGCGCTTGAGGCTTTGATTGATTCCTTGAATGCCCAGATCACTGCCGAAGCCATCACCCGGGATGTTGCCCGGTGGGCGCAGAGCAAACGTTCGTGGACAAGGCCTTTCCCTGCGCCGGAGAATAACACTATCGCCGCGAGCCAGGCGGCGGAGGTCCAGCGTCTGAAGGACTATATGCGGCAGCGTGCCGGATTCATGGACAGCCAATGGGTGGGTCGTGTCACCGCCTCGGCTCCTTCCGGTTTCCTCGCGGCCGGCTCCACCGTGACCCTCACCGGGCCTGCGGGCGTGCCGGTTTATTATACTTTGGATGGCAGCGATCCCCGCCGGTCCGGCGGGGCGGCGCCCGGTGCCGGGCCCATGCTTTACACAGGGCCGGTGGCGATCAATGCGAATACCCGCCTGCGCGCCCGTGCTTATGACTCAACCAACACGACGGCTCTCAAACCCAGCATCAAGACCGGCGCCAACAATCCTCCTCTGGCCAGCCAGTGGGGCGGTCCTGTCGATGTGAGCTATACCACGGAAAGTCCAGCCTCCCCGGGGGATCTGATTCTCTCCGAAATCAACTATCATCCTGCCAATCCCACACCTGCGGAACTGGCCATCAATCCTTTGTGGACTGATGAAGATTTTGAGTTTCTCGAAATCCGCAACATCAGCGGGCGCATCATCAACCTGACGGGAGCCTCATTCTCCCGCGGGGTCACCTTCAGCTTCACGGGCGGGGCCGCCCGGAACATGGGAATTGGCGAAAGCTTCATTATCGCTTCCAATCCTGCAGCCTTTGCCGCCCGTTATGGGAATGCGCTGGTGGTGAGTGGGCCCTGGGTCGGGGACCTGGCAAACAGTGATGAAAATGTCACCCTGCTCAGCGCTTCTTCCGCCGTCATTTTCTCGATCGATTATGTTGATAGCTGGGTGCCGTCCACGGATGGGAGTGGTTCCACCCTTGTCGCCTACGAATCCTACCCGCTTGATTTCAATGGGGCCGCGGCTTGGCGTGCCAGCTCCAGTCTGGGGGGATCGCCCGGGGTATGGGATGCAGCCAGCGTTCCCGTTTCGGCAGGGCCTGACATCACCGGGACCATGGATGCCACTCTGCAACTCCGGGGCGAGATCATGGGCAGCACGCCGGGTACACCGGTGCTCGCCTGGTCCAAAATCAGCGGCCCCGGGACGATTGCGTTCACTGCTCCTTCGGCGGCGGTCACCACCGCAGTCGCGAGCCTGCCCGGCACCTACCAGGTCCGTCTTACCCTGACGGTCAATGCCACCACCACTTATGATGAGGCCACCATCCAACTGGTTGACACCATGGCGGCCTGGCTGGCGCGCCACCCCACGATCGGTATTGCCTCCGACGATTCCGACAAGGACGGGCGCAGCAACTTCCTGGAGTTCGCCCTCTTTACCAACCCGTCTGCCGCCACTGGCAGCGAGCCTCCGCTGGCCTCTATTCAGGGCAACCGCATGACCCTCACCTATCAGCGCCACAAACCGGCGGCGGGTCTGACCTATCTGGTCGAGATCTCGGACGGACTCAATACCTTCCGTCTGCCCACGCCCGGAGAATTGACCGAGATCCTGCTCGCTGATGATGGCACCACTGAAACCGTGCAGGTCACTGACACCGCGCCACTGGGCACTCCGGTACGGCGCTTCCTCCGACTCAAAGTCACTTCGCCCTGAAATGAAAGGGAAGGGGAGTCGCCTGATTCCTCCTTCCCCATGTCACCTGGCATCTTGTGGTCTATGCGGTCCATGCCAGGCGCGGCGCGGCCGCGCTCCTTTGAGGTTCAGACCCCGCCAAGGACCAAGTCACACATCGTAGACCCGGCCTGATTTTTTCTCATACCAGTGCACGTACGACCGGTTGCAGACATCAATGCCGCCGGGGGTGGGGTAGTTTCCGGTGAAATACCAATCGCCCGCCTCGGGAGTGATGGCGGCGTGCAGGTTGGCCACCGTCTGGAAGATCACCACCAGTTCGCCGTTCCAATCATTGTCAGGATAGACGAATTCGCTGACCTTGCTCGAAATCTGTTCATCGCTGAA
>JAYUWQ010000114.1:0-15614 GCA_043753485.1 bacterium | reverse complement strand
CTGGGCGAAGGGATCGATTTTGGTGACGTCGATTTTGCTCACTGCCACCAGCGGCGCGCCGATTCCTTCCTTCTGCGCCTGGTTCACCACCAGCCGGCCTTTGAACTGATAACGGTCCGCGGAGCGCAGCTCGAAGTTTGAGGGATGATAACCCGGCCGGAGATCGGCCTTGAGGGAGAAATTCCACGCCTGGCCAGCCCCTTGGCACACCAAGGGTGCCCTCCACGGCTCCAAACCAGCCTCGAGGATGACATCAAAGATCCGGGCGACCGCAAAATTGTAGTCTGCGCGGGCCTGGGCATCGTCCGGGGTTTTCTGCAACACGGCGCCTGCCGAGGCGGCGGCATCCAGATAACGTCCAATCCGCGCTTGGGGCGGGGCATCCCGGTCCTGCAGGACCTGCCCGGCCAACTGACCCGCCAGGGTGGACGACCGGTAGGCAGGCTCCTTTTCCTTGACGGTGGAATAATGGGAGCAACTGGTGACGGCCAGCGAAACGGCCAGGAGCAGGGAACGGAATTGGAATTTCATGGAGATCAGGGAACGACAAATGGCAGGCGGGAGGTTGCCATGGAAATGGAGGATTGCTAGCCTTCGTTACGGCAAACGGACAGCCACCCGTATCTAAAAGTATTCAGGCAGGCCAGACCAAAGATTGAGTTTTTTCGGAATCCGGCAAGGTCTGCTTAAATCGTTGGTCCTGGTAGTTTGGCGGCAAGGGTTTGCGGTGGAATGCCTGACAAGAAAGGAATGGCAAAAAGCGGCTATGGGTGTAACATGGCCCATGCAGCCCTCCAAAAACGCCTTGACCGGTGCTGTCCTGGTGCTGCTGGCAGGCGGCTGGATGATGTGGCTGCTACTGAGGCGGCAGCCGGATTCCCCTGCCCTGCCCCCGGCGCCCCCCGCCCCGCGTCGATCCGCCGCCACCCCCGCGCAGGCACGGAAGCCCGCGCCTCCTCCTGTCTTTGGATCCGTAGAGTTCAAAAAGATGCTGATCCAGGGCAGCGCCTCCTGGCTGGAAGCGCGGCACCGGGATGCCCCCGGCCTGCTGGCGCTGTGGGATATCAGCGGCGATGAAACCTACCTGCGCGAAGCCGCTGCCAAATTCCCGGACGACCCGCAAATCTGCACGGCCATGCTGGATTACTGGCTGACCTCCCGGAACCGGATTTCCGTGGAGGAAGCCCAGCTCCAAGTGGACCGCCTCATCGCCGCGGCCCCGGACAATCCCATGAGTTATTACTGGGAAGCGTGTTTTCTGGATCAGCTGCCCCGGTCCACCTGGAAGCCGCCCAATCCAGGCTACGTCGAAATCCTCACCGCCACCCTGCAGACCGCCCTGTCAAAACCCCGGGTGCCTGACCGCTATCTCACCCAACGCCGGATGGTGCTCAAGGAAGCGGCCCTGGCCGCCGGGGCCTCCCCGCGGGAGGCCGCCCGGCTTTCCATGAATGGGGCCAGCCTGGCTTCCATGGAATTCATATTCACCAGCCGCGTGGCAGTAAGCAGGGAAAAGACGGCCCAGTCATCCCCCGCAGAGCTGGAACTGACTGACCTCAGCATCCAGGCCGGCCAGCACCTCGCCCAGGTGCCCGGCCTTTCCGTGCGGTTCCGGCAGCGCCTTGCCCAATTGGATATTATGCCCTGGAGCATGCTGCTGGCGCGCGACCCTGATGCGGTGATACCGGAGACCGGACAAAGCGTCAGGGAATACTTGGAACAGCGCCGCCTCCATCCCCCGGAAGAGGAATCCCTCCTGCGCCAGGAACCCGCCGTCACCCGGTTCCTCGGCGAAATGCCCGATCCTGTCATCGCCAAATATGCCGACATCTTTGCCCTGGAAGGCGAGTTCTCTGCCCTCCGTTGGGCGGTCGGGGAAATGGCGCGGGAACGGTGAACTGGCCTGCTGGTCCATCGGAAGGGATGGGCGCTCAGTCCGCCTTCCCGGCCCCGCTTCCCCCTTGCCGCTTCCCTGGTGGGGGCCAGATTAAGGACGGCCAAGCTAACCCGGAATTAACCATGAACGACGTGATTTCAACGGACCGGTTGGACCTCTGTCCCATGACGCCGGAGTTCCTGCAATACACCATTGCCGGTCAGAGCGCCGCCGCGGAAACCTTGCTCGATCTGAAGATTCCGGAAGATTGGTTCGAATTGGCGGACTTTGCCGCCCTTCGGCTGGACGAATACCGCACCGGCGCCACCTCACAGCCCTGGCTGCCCCGGGCGATCCGGCTGCGGACTACCGGAGAGATGGCAGGATTTATTGGCTTCCACACCCCGCCCGGGCCGGACTATCTCCAGCCGCTCAGTCCCGGCGGCGTCGAATTCGGCTACACCGTCTTCCCCGAACACCGCCGGCAGGGCATCGCCTTCGAGGCGAGCCGGGGCCTGATGCAATGGGCTCAACTGAATCACCGGATCCGGAACTTCATCCTCTCCGTCAGCCCTGACAATATGGCTTCCCTCGGGCTGGTCGCCAGGCTGGGCTTCCGCCGCATCGGCTCCCAGATCGACGAAATCGACGGTCCTGAAGACATCTTTGAATGGACCGCGGCCGGGCCGGAGGACTCCCCCGCCTCCCCACGCTAGCTTCCGGCGGGACGATCCTTTATTGCACCGGTGCCGTCAGGCGGGCGGCCTGCACGGCAAGACGGAACCAGAAGCCATGCTCCTGGAGTTCCCCGGCCCGGACCAGCCGGGCATTGCTGAAGTCGTTTTCCAGCATGGCGGTGACCTGCCGGGTGAAATCCCGGTCGGCGAAAGCCATCGTGATCTCGAAGTTGAGCCGGAAGGAGCGGTTATCGAAGTTGGCGGTGCCCACGGTGCAATAAGCGTCGTCCACCACCACGACTTTATGGTGCAGAAACCCTTTGGTATAACGATAGACCTTGATCCCGGCCTTCTGCAGGGCCTCCAGATAGGACCAGGCGGAGTATTGGACCAGCGGATTGTCAGCCTTTTCCGGAATCAGGATGCGGACATTCACCCCGCGCAGCGCTGCCAGCTGGAGGGCGCTGATGAATTGTTCATCCGGCACAAAGTAGGGGCTGGCAATCCAGAGCCGCGTCTTCGCCGTGTTGATGGCGTTGAGGAAAAAGAGGGTGCAGCTTTCCAACGAATCCGCCGGGCCGGAGGGCAGACACAGCACCGAACGGGAAACCCCGGAAGCCGCGGGTTGGGGATCCCAGCTCAATCCCTCGACCGGGCCGCCCGAAGCCCACTGCCAGTCCTCCATGAAGGACACCTGGATGCTCTGCACCACCGGACCCGCGAGGCGCAGGTGGGTGTCGCGCCAATAGCCGAACTTTGGATCGAGTCCCTTGTATTCCCTGCCGACGTTCAGCCCGCCGACCCAGGCTTCGCGGCCATCGGTGATCACGATTTTCCGGTGATTGCGGAAATTGATCTGGAATCGGTTGGCCTCCCCCTGCCTGGTATTGAAGGGAAACACCTGGATGCCGGCCTGCTTCAGTTCATCGGTATAGGCACGCGGCAGCCTGGTGCCGATTTCATCGTAAAGGAAATAACAACGCACGCCGGCCTTGGCCCGCTCCAGCAGACGGGTCTTCAATTCCCGGCCCACCTCGTCATCCTGGATGATATAAAACTGCACCAGAACATATTTCTCCGCCTTCGAGATGCCCTCGAAGATGGACTGGAAGGTGGCATCCCCATCCACCAGCAGTTCTGCATCATTGCCGGTGGTGAAGGGCAGTTTGGCCAGCTTCTCCACCAGAAACGCCCGGTCGCGGTCCGGTTGTTCGATGAGCTTTCTTTCGGTCAGGGTTTTCACATAACCCCGCGCCACTTCCGCCACTTTGACGTCGCCGAGACGCCGCGCCGTCACGTAACCGTTGAATTTACTGCGTCCCAGAATCCAGTAGGCGGGCACCGCCGCGTAAGGAAAAGTATTCAGGGAAACGACCCAGGCAATGGCTCCCTGGGCGGTGCGCACCCCCATGATGGCATGCACGGACGTGAGCAGGCCCACGAGATGGCTGAAAAGAACAAAAAGAGTGATCCACAGGCGGCGGCGGGGCTTGGCTTTGGGGGCTTTGGCCCGGGGGCCGGAATCCGGGCCCGTCTGTTCCGGCATGGGGGTCGGCTGGTGGTGGTTCATTCGGGGGAAGGATCGGAAGGGGAAAACCACCGGGGAGGGCGGACAGGAGCGTCAGAGCGGAGGATTCGTGGCGGCGGCTTCCCACCCCTTCGGGCAGTGGTACACCGATGCCGTCCGGGAGGAAGCTGAAAAATCAAACTCCTGCCCGTTTATCCCCGCCCTGACAAAAATGACAACCCGGGGGCGGGGAGCAGCGGACCGGGCACAGGCGCCCCGGGAGATTCCGAACGGACCAGCCAGGCATGCCGGCCACCTTGCCCGCTGGAATGACCAGCCCGGCCCCCCGTTACAGCACGTGGCCCATTTTCTCGCGTTTGGTGGCGAGGTAGCGGGCGTTGTCAGGATGGGCTTCGGAAATGATGCCGAGCTGTTCCACGATTTCCAGGCTGTGGCCTTCGAGACCGACCACCTTTTTCGGGTTGTTGGTCATGAGCCGGATCTTGCGCACGCCGATGTCGTGCAGCATCTGGGCCCCCATGCCGTAGTCGCGCAGATCCATGGGGAACCCCAGTTTGATATTGGCTTCGACGGTGTCGTACCCTTCCTCCTGGAGTTTGTAGGCATGGATCTTGGCGGCGAGCCCGATCCCGCGGCCTTCCTGACGCATGTAAAGCAGGACCCCGCGGCCTTCATCCGAGATGCGCTGCATGGCGGTGTGGAGCTGCCAGCCGCAGTCGCAGCGGCGGGAGCCGAAGACATCGCCGGTGAGGCATTCGCTGTGCACCCTGACCAGCACGGGTTCCCCATCCGCGACCTCACCTTTGACCATGGCAAGGTGCTCCTGGCCATCGACGGTGCTCCGGAACAGATACAGATCGAACTCGCCGAAATCGGTGGGCATTTTGATGACCTGCTCGCGCACCACCAGTTTCTCAAGGTGCCGGCGGTATTCGATCAGGGCGGCGATGCTGGTGATTTTCAGGCCGTGTTTCTGGGCGAAGACCCGCAATTCCGGCAGGCGGGCGGGGTTGCCATCGGTATTGAGAATCTCGATGATGGCGGCGGCGGCGGGGAGACCTGCCAGCTTGGCCAGATCGACCGCAGCCTCGGTGTGGCCAGCCCGGCGGAGCACGCCGCCGGGACGTGCGACCAGCGGATTGACATGGCCCGGCTGGGAGAGGTCGGAGGCTACCGTGTCCACTTCGGCGAGGAGCTTGATCGTGTGGCAGCGGTCCGGCGCACTGACTCCGGTGGTGATGCCTTTGGCGGCGTCGATGGTGACAGTGTAATTGGTATGAAACTGCTCGCGGTTCCGGGCCACCATGGGGCCAAGGCCGAGCCGCTCCGCGATTTCCTGCGAGACGGGAGCGCACAGCATGCCGCGGCCCTCCGTGATCATGAAGTTCACCTTCTCCGGGGTGAGCAGCGCGGCCGCACCGATCAGGTCGCCTTCATTCTCCCGGTCCTCGTCATCCGTGACCACCACAAGGCGGCCGGCTTTGATCTCGGCAATAACATCTTCCACGGAATCGAATCCCGCATCGTCAGGGTCTGGCATGTAAGGAGTGATAGAAATTAGAGCTCCACCCGTTTGCGGGTGTATTCGGAGGTCTGGGTGGAAAAGAGGGTGCCATCGACAAGGGTATCGGTGCCATGGCACTTCACCCGGTTGCCCTCCGCTTTCATGGTGAAGCGGCTCTCCGCGCCATTGATTTCGCTCTTCACCGTCCAGATGACGTGTTTGCCATCCTGGGAAAGCTTGCCGCTGTATTCGTTCTGCGAGTTGTCGCCGAAATACCAGGCACGGTAGCGCTGCTCTGCCACATCGTAGGTGCAGATCCATTTGTAGGAGGAATTCAGATCCTCGCCCTCCGTCTGGCCCGCCATTTCAAAATACCGGCCCCCCATGGTGAATTTGCCTTCCCACTCGTCCTTCCAGGATTGGGAGGGACGGCCTTCCTCTTCGAAGCGGAGGGATTCGCGCCCCGTCCAGCTGCCCTCCAGCGTCTGAAACACCTTCATCATTTTGGTGATCTGCGCCTGCTCCGCCTCCCGCAACTGCTTCAGGCGCTGCTCCATCTCTTCCGGGGACATTTTCCGCTGAGGCGCCTCCTCGGCAGGCTCCTCGGCCGGATCCTCCTCCTTTTCATCCGCAGCCCGGAGCGTAGGCGGCGCGGCGAGGAGCAGCAGAGCGGCAAGGCCGGTGAAAAGGGAGGGGAATTTCAGCTTCATAATTTGTGGAACGTAACCCGCTGCCCGCCGGGCGCAACGAAGAGTGCAGCGCCCCTGCAGCCACCCCCCGCATCGGAGGGAACCGCCCGATAAGGCTTTACACGGCCCTCCGGAATTTGATTTGCTGAATCCGGCCCGGATCGTCCTGTCCGGCCTGTCCCCCTTTTGCTCCCCCATGAAATTCCGCCCTTTTCACGCGGCTGCGGCCTTGTCGCTTTTCGCCTGCACCTCCCTGTCTGCCCAGGACTTCCAGCCCGGCGATCACGGGACGGTGACCCTGCACCTGAAGGCGGGCGACCTCGCCCTGGCCAACAATGCGGTGGTGCCCGCGTGGGGACCCCTGACGGCAGCCGGGACCTCCCAGCCGGTCTTTCTGCTGAGTGATCCTCTTTTCAATAATAAGCCGGTGGTCCGGTTTGATGGCATCAACGACCTGATGACCAAATCCGCCGCCAACCTGCCGGCGCGCACCATTTTCGCCGTCACCACCTCGGAGACCGGCAGCGTCAGTCTCTCCGGGCTGATCTCCAACGGGGCCGACGGCCTGAACCTCCGCCGCAACGGGACCGCGGCTGCCTACCGCTCCCCCGGGCAGGCCCAGGATGCCAATGATTTCACCGGCAACGGCACCCCCATAGGCACCCTGACCGTGAATAATGGTCCCGGTGCCACCTTCACCCAGGGCATTCCCCATCTGGTGGTGGCCACCGCCGGATCCCAGAAAAACTATTCCACCTTCTGGCTCGGCAATGCCAGCAGCAGCCTCACCCGGTATTGGAAGGGCAGCGTCGCGGAGATCCTCATTTATGATGGCACGCTCTCCCCCTCCGGTCTCAACTCGGTCGGGTATTACCTGCAAACCAAATACAATCTCCCGACCACCTTCACCTCCCCCGATCCGGTAATCACCAATTTCTCGGCCACCACGGCCAGCGGCATCACCTCCGAAGGCGGAGTGCTCTCCCCGGCCGGAGGCAGCGTCACCCTGTCCTGGACGACCCACCAGACCTCCACCGTCAGCATCGACCAGGGGGTCCTCGCCACCGCGCCCACCTTGTCCGGCACGGCTGTGGTCGCGCCGGCCACCACCACCACTTATACGCTCACCGCCACCAACAGCATCGGCACCACTTCCACCAAAACCCTCACCATCCATGTGGGCGCAGTTCCCCTGCCCCCCCGCCTGAATGAATTCCTCGCGGACAACGAAGGCAACCTCGCCGAGACCGATGGCACCACGCCGGACTGGATCGAAATCTACAATCCCAATCCCTATGGCATCGATCTCCAGGGCCTGCGGCTGCGCGATTCCGGCACTTTCTGGGATTTCCCCGCCGGCTCCAGCATCCCCGCCCTCGGCTACCGCCTCGTTTTTGCCAGCGGCATCAACCGGACTGATCCCGCCGCCGCCCTCCACACCAGCTTCAGCCTGAACAATGCAGGCGAGGCCCTCTCCCTCGAACGGACCACCACCGGCGAAATCCTCTCTTCCTTTTCCCCGGCCTATCCGCCCCAGTATCCTGACATCTCCTATGGCTGGTCCGGAACCCCGCCCCAGGCAGGTTATTTCTCCGTCCCGACACCCGGTGCCGCCAACAATTCCAGCGTCCTCGGGTTCCTCGACCGGACCGATGACACCAAATTCACCGTCGGTCGCGGCTTCTACAGCGAAGTCGTCACCACCACCCTCTCCGCCAGCACCCCCGGAGCCACCCTCGTCTATACCATCAACGGCAGCGAGCCCACCCTGACCAATGGCGTGCAGGTGGCCGCGGCCAATCCCACCACCCCGCCGTCGGTCACCCTGACCATTCATCCCGGCGCGGTGCCGGCCGGAGCCACCGGCGTGAATCTCGCCAGCATCGGCGGGGTGACCACGCTCCGGGCGGCGGCCTTCCTCACTGGCTATGCCCCCACCAACACCGACACCCAGACCTATCTTTTCTCCTCCCAGGTTCTGGCGCAGACTCCCGCAAATGCCACCGCCAAAGGCTGGCCATCCTCGCCCGTGAACGGCCAGGTCTTCAACTTCGGCATGGACCCGGCTGTCATCTCCTCCTTCACCGCTCCGCAGATGCTGGAGAGCCTGCATTCCCTGCCCACCCTCTCCGTGGTCACTGATCAGAGCCACCTGACCAATGCTGCCACCGGCATTTATGTGAATGCGGACCAGCATGGTTCCGCCTGGGAACGTCCCATCTCCCTCGAATTGATCCACCCTCCCGGCTATGTCAGTCCTGACGGCAATGCGGCAGGCTTCCAGATCAATGCCGGCCTGCGGATGCGGGGTGGTTACAGCCGGAACGATCAGTTCTTCAAACACGGGATGCGGCTCTTCTTTTCCGGCAAATACGACGGGAAACTGAACTACCCGCTCTTTGGCAAAGAGGGCACCAATGAGTTCGGCAAACTCGACCTCGGCACCGGCTCGAACTATGCCTGGTACCGCGAATCCGCCTACAGCAGCGGCCGCTTCAATACCATGGTCCGCGATCCCTTCTGCCGCGATACCCAGGGCGCCCTCGGCCAGCCCTACACCAAAAGCCGTTATTACCACGTCTATCTCAATGGCCACTACTGGGGCCTCTACTACAGCGAGGAACGGGCCGAAGCGGAATTCGCCGCCAGTTATTTCGGCGGAGCCGATGAGGATTACGACGCGGTGAAGTGCGGCAATCACATCGCCAATTTCCAGACTGAAGCCACCGATGGAACCCTCACCGCCTGGCAGTCCCTCTGGAACAAGACCCGCGCCATCGCCACCACCGGCGCCACCCTTGCCAAATACTTTGAAATCCTCGGCCGCCATCCTGACGGCAGCCGGAACCCTGCCCTGCCCGTCCTCCTCGATATCGACAACCTGATCGACGAAATGCTGTGCATCTTCTTCTCCGGCGACGGCGACGCGGTCCTCTCGAACTTCCTCGGCCATGACCGCCCCAACAATTGGTTCAGCGTCTACCGCCGCTCCGGCACCGATGGATTCCGCTTCTTCCTCAGGGATTCCGAACACACCCTGGGTGCGCCTTCCTGGGTGGTTGATCAAACCGGCCCGTGGGGCGGGAGCTATGTGAACGATTTCACCTACAGCAATCCCCAGCGGATGCACCAGGACCTCATGTCCAGTCCGGAATACAAACTGCGCTTCGCGGATCATGTCAGGAAACATTTCCTCGACGGCGGGGCCCTCACTCCCGCCGCGACCCTGGCACGCTTCCAGGCGCGGGCCAACCAGTTGGAAAAAGCCATGAAGACCGAGTCCGCCCGCTGGGGCGATGCCCAGGTGATCTCCGGCCTTCCCGCCGGTCATCCCCCCCGCTACATCGTGGCCGACTGGCAGGATGCCATCAACACCGTCAAAACCAGCATACTGCCCGGCCGCACCGCGACCGTGCTGGCGCAACTCCGGACCGATGGCCTCTATCCAGCCCTCGCTGCCCCCTCCTTCCTCACCACCAGCGACCAGCCCCACTATGGCGGCAGCTTTTCCGCCGGCACCACCGTCCGGCTCAGCGCGGCCACCGGCGTGATTTATTATACTCTGGATGGCAGTGATCCCCGCCTCCCCGGCGGAGCCATCGCCCCCGGCGCCCTCACCGGCATCAGCCCCTTCGATGTCCCCCTCACCGGCACCACCACCGTACAGGCCCGCACCTTCAATCCCACCGGCTCCGTCTGGAGCGCGCTCACCAGCAGCCAGTATCTCATCGGGACCCTCGCCAGTGCCTCCAATACCGTCATCTCCCAGATCCACTACCGGCCCGCCACCGTCGCCGGCCTCGAGGAGTATCTGGAAGTCATGAACATCAGCGGCAGTCCGGTGGACCTGACCAACTGCACCTTCTCGGCAGGCATCGGTTTCAGCTTCCCTGACAAATACATCCTGCAACCCGGCGCGCGGATTCTGATCGTGCGCGACCCCGCCGCTTTCCAGGCTGCCTACCCCGCTATCCCGGCCGGGCAAATCGCCGGAGCCTTCGCCAACGACACCGCCCTCAGCAACAATGGCGAGCCGCTCGAACTCCTCGCCGCCGATGGCCTGCCCATCAAATCCTTCACCTACAACAACAAATCCCCCTGGCCCGAAGCCGCCGATGGCAGCGGGGCCGGTCTGGTGCTGATCAATCCCGCCCTGAATCCCGACCATACCAATCCGGCCAACTGGCGGCGCAGTACCGCACTCGCCCTCCCCGGCACCGGCGATGCCTACGCCTACAGCATCTGGGCCACCGCCAACACCCTGACCGATCCTGATGGCTTGCTCGATCCCGACTCGGACGGTCTTCCCAATCTGATCGAATACGCCCTCGGCACCCCGCCCGGCTCCGCCACCACTCCTCCGCTGGCCCCCCTCGTCCAGCCGCTGGTGGTCGATGGTCTCCCCGGCGCCTGGCTCACCGTCGCACTCACCCGCCCGCCGGGCCGGGACGATGCCACGCTCACCGTCGAGTCCTCCACCGACCTCACCCCGGACTGGCTGCCGGCCCTGCCCGTCGGGGCAGCTATCCAAAATCTGGATGGGACCACTACCCAGCTATACCGGCACCCTGCTCCTGCCGCGGGGCGCCGCCAATTCCTCCGTCTCAAAGCCATCCGCGTCCCCTGACAGAAGTCGGGGACCCCAACCGTTTATCTCCCAGTGAACCGCCGCCATCTTAACACTCTCTGTCTCCTCGCCGTCCTGAGCCTTCCTTCTGCCGGTCTCGCCGCCGATCCCCAGGATTCCCTCCGGGTGCTCAGCTTCAACATCCGTTATGCCAACTCCAACGACAAGGAGGGGCGCAACTGGACGGTCCGCCGCGACCTCGCGGCCCAGTTGATCAAGGAGGACCGCCCGGACCTCATCGGCTATCAGGAAGCGCTGCGGCCGATGCTGGATGAGCTGGGCCAGAAAGTGCCGGGTTATGAGGAGATCGGAGTCGGCCGCGAGGATGGCAAGACCAAGGGCGAATACTCCGCGCTGTGGATCCGGAAGGAACGCTTTACCGTCCAGGAATCCGGCACCTTCTGGCTTTCCGACACTCCGGAACTCCCCAATTCCATGACCTGGGGCAACAAGATTACCCGCATCTGCACCTGGGCCCGGCTGCTCGACAAACCCACCGGCAAGGTCGTGCATTTTTACAATGTGCATCTCGACCACGAATCCCAGGAAGCCCGCCTCAAAGGCACCCTCCAGGTCCTGAAGCACATGGAAGCCCGCACCGCAGCCACCCCGTGGGTCCTCACCGGTGACTTCAATGCCGGGGAAGACAATCCGGTCATCACCAGCATCAAAAACAGTCCGCTTCAGGGCGTCGATTCCTGGCGCCTGCTCCATCCGGACGTGCCGGCCACCGAGTCCGGCACCTTCCACACCTTCTCCGGCGTGCGTCATGAAGCCAAGATCGACTACGTTTTTGTGCCCAAAGGCACCAAGCTGATCGACGCCGCCATTCTGCACAACAATCGCGACGGCATCTATCCCTCCGACCACTTCCCGGTCCGCGCCACGGTCGCGTTTGCGCCCTGATCCTGTCAGGGACGCTGCTTTCCGTTACCCACGGCTGCCCGCCCATCAACCATCACGTCAGGGGGCCAGCTCCGCCTCGGTCCAAGGAGTGCTGCGGTCCGCCGTCCGGGTGTGGATCTGTTGGATGGTTTCCAGCGTCACCGGACCCGCCTGGTGGCCGAAATGGCTGCGGAGGTAACTGATTACATCCGCCATTTGCTGGTCGTCCAGCCCCATCGGCGGCATGGGCAGCGGCGTGACCTGGGGGAAAAGCTGGCCGTTGATGTGGATAGGGCCACTCAGGCCGTGCCGGAGCACCTTGACGAGGCGGTCGGGAGAGCCGGTGACCCAGTCGCTGTTGGCAATCGGGGGATAGATCCCGGGCAGTCCGTTGCCTTCGGGCTGATGGCAGTTCAGGCACAGGGCGTCGTAGATGATCTTGCCAGGATGAACCACCGCCGGCGGGGCGGTGGCGAGGGCTTTCACATAAGCCTGCCCGGCCGGGGCGGAGCCGAATTTGAGCGTCGCGAGAACAGGTTGCCACAGCGGCTGCAGGGCCCGCACCGTCTGGCGCAGGGCGTAGTCGAGGAATTTGTCCATGGGATGATCCAGCACCTGCACCGCGATGGTGACGGTTTCCGGCCGGGGCACCCGGGCGCAGGCGACCACGGCTTCAAGCCGGACGCGGGGATGGGGATCATGGGCGCTCTTCTCCAAAAGCGTCAGGACATCCGGCAGGTGCGGCGCCCAGGCTCCGGTCACCCGGGCCCCATAAGCGCGGACGCGGGGATCGGTGGCCGTGAGAAGGCGCTGCAGCAGGGCGGGACGCGGGGCCTGGTGCGATTCATACACGCCGCACAGTTCCATCAGAAGGCGCTCCTCCGGCGCCGTCGCGAGGAACGCATCGCAGGCGGCCAAGACCGCGGCGGGCGCCCCGTCGAAGAGAAGGCGCTTCGCCTGATAACGCGTCCAGCGCTCGGGAGAGCGGAGTTGCTCCAGGAGTTCCGCAGGGGACATGGCCGCGAGGTCAGGCTGGCGGACCGGCGTGCGGCCGGTGGCACTGAGACGCCAGATCCGGCCATGGCGGCGGTCCCGCCCGGCATCGGCATAGCTGGTTTGATAGTGACCGATCAGGGGATTGAACCAGTCACACAGGTAAATGGCCCCATCCGGCCCCACGCTCACATCCACCGGACGGAAGGAGCCATCGCGGCTGGTGAGGAGTTTGGGGAGCTGGGTGGACTTGAATCCGGAGCCCTCGTCCTCCAGCCGGTGCCGCTCCACCACCCCGCCGAAATAACCACCGATCAGCGCGCAGCCCTGGAGGTCATCCGGCAGCGCCCGGGTGCCGATGAAGTCGATGGACGTGGTCTTGGGATTGGTATCGAAGAGAGCCCCGGTGGTATGGTATTCGTCAGGATCCTTCATCGCGATCAGACCCGGGGTGCTGTAATAACCGGCCGGGCGGTCCCCGCTTTTGTGGAAGACCTGGAGGTAGTCATCGAAGGCCACCCCCCAGCAGTTATGGCCGGCCTTGGCGCCGTTGAAGAACCCTTCCATCTGTTCCGTGCGCGGATTGAAACGCCAGAGGCCGGAGCGCTCCAGCACCGCCAGACCGTGGGCCGTTTCCACCCGGGAAAAGGCATGCAGGCCCTGGGTGAACCAGAGGGTGCCATCCGGGCCATGGCAGATGGAATTGATCAGCTGATGGGTGTCCCCGATGCCGAAACCGGAGAAAACCACGCGGCGTTCATCCGCTTTGCCATCGCCATTGGTGTCCTTGAAATGCAACAGTTGGTCGAAGTCGCAGACATACACCCCGCCATCGCCGGGCTCGACGCCCTGGACCATGGTCAGGCCTTCCGCAAATCGCGTCTGCCGGTCCGCCTTGCCATCGTGGTCGGTGTCCTCCAGCACGAGGATGTAGTCGCCGGGTTTTTCCCCCGGCAGGGTCTGCGGATAGGTCGGCGAGCAGGCCACATAACATCGGCCACGTTCATCCCAGGCGATCTGCACCGGTTTGGCCACCCCTTCCGCTTCGGAGGCAAAGAGATTGATTTGATAACCCTCCGCCACCGTGAATCCTGCCAGCTCCTGTTCCGGGGTCTGCACCGCCGGTGACGCGGGCGCTGGAGCGGGCGGCGGCAGGGCCACCACCGGTTTTCCCTGGGCCAGCGCGGTGATGCGGTCATCCAGGGCGGCGATGAGCGGTTTGTGACTTTCAAAACTGGCCCGCAGGGAGGGACCGGCGGCGCCCGGTTTGCCGAAGAGCTGGGTCACCCGGTCGCCATACACAAAGGACCAGTTGGCCGGCCGCCAGCAGTCGGCCCACAGCCGGTTCTTTTCCACGATGGCTTCCTTCAAGGCTGACAAATCATCCGCCCCGCTCCAGGTCAGGCCGAGCTGGGAGGCCGTTAGGTCCGCCACCACCCGCAGCCCTTCGGCATTGAGGTGCTGCCCGTTGTCGGTCAGCCGGGGTGCCCCGGCCGGCCTTTGGGAGAGGGCGGTGAAGAGATCCACATACACCGCGCCCCGTTGCCGGGCGATGGCCTCCACGGCTTTGGCGTAGGCCGCCACGTCCCCATTCCGCTGCGTCAGGTCCGGGGCATGGGAGGCGACCGGTTTCTCAAACGGGATGGGCGAAAGCAGCACCAGACGCGGCGTGCGGGCCGCAAACTGATCCAGCAGCCGGTGATAGGCCGCGGTGAATTCCGGAATCCGGCCCGGACCATCAAACGATTCCAACTGACCAAACTGCGCCACCACCATGCCAGCGCCCACCGCCGTGAGCTGGTCCTTCCAGTCGCCGAAATTCAGGTCGCGCCATTGTTCATACACGGTGTCGCCTTCCCAGGCCATGCTGCGGAAACGCGGGGCCGTGCGGGCCAACGCCAGTCCCAGCCGGGCTTCGAGATCCCCGGACTTCTGCGTCCGCACCAGATTGGTGGCCCCCGCCAGGACAATCACCTCCTGCGGGGTGACGCTGAATTTCCCGTTCTGAAACGCCACCGGGGCGACCGCCGCCAGGGGGGAGTCCCCAAAGCGGTTGAGGATTTCCTCCGCCCCCGGGACCAGGTTGTCAGGCAGCGCTTCGATCTGGATGTTCCGGAAGGAGATCACCGCCTTGCACTGGCCATGGATCTGCAGGGCGATGCGGCCCTCCAAGGGGATGCCCGGGCTGGCTTCGGTATAGTTCACCGTGCGCACCCCATTCACAAACAACTGGATGCGCTCGTCGGCGGCCCGGATTTCATAACGATTCCATTCCCCGGGCTTTTCCGCCTGCTGGATCACGGCCGCCTCCGGTTTGGCGAGCATCGTCTTGCGGCGCGATTCATCATAGAGGCAACCGCTGTAGCCCGCCCCGATATCCGCCTGATACCCCATCATTTCATTCGGAGGCTCCGCGATGCGCTGGCTGCGGAACTGCACCCCGCCATTCACAAACCCCTCCGTGCCGGTGAGTTTGTATTCCAGCGTCAGCCGGAAATTCCGGTAGGACTGCGCCGTGGCCAGAAATTCGTTCTGCGGATTCCCAGCCGCCGAGCCCCCCGTGATGGTGCCCTCCTCCACCCGCCACGTCGCCCCGCCCTCCCAACCGGCCAAAGTCTTCCCATCAAACAAGGGCACCGGAGCAGCCGAGGCAGCAGCCGTGAGCAGGAGCGTGGGCAGAAACAGGAAAAAACGAGAAACAGGCATCCCCCTTCAACGCAGCACGCCATGCCGGTTTGTCTGTGAGGTGCGGAAAGCCTGCCCCCGGGAGCAGCCCTCCCCAATTCCGATGGTCCTCACCGATAAGATCGATGGAATCGGCTCCGAGGACAGTGC
>JAYUWQ010000113.1:0-2247 GCA_043753485.1 bacterium | reverse complement strand
GTGTATTGGCCTCCGGGCAGACGCACCTCCTCGCCATCGGCACGGTAGACCTGCGGGTGAAACGAGAAGTCCGGGGCGCTGCGTTTGGCTTGTGAGGGGTAAACCCGGCCGCCCTGATCGCGGATCTCGAACCCCGCCGTGGTAGGCTCCCCGTTTTCATCCTTCACCCGGAACACCGTCCGGACCGCCGGTTGGCAGTCGAATAACACGTCCACCTCATTGCGGTAACCGATGTCCTGCGTCCCCTGGCCGACGTTGAAGGACATCGTGGCCGCACGCCGCCCGGCGTCGCGGCTGTAGAGCTGGACAATGCGGTATTCGAGTTCCAGCCCGCTCAATGTTTTTGCCAGCGGCTGATCATTGAACATCTGCACGTCGAGCCAGCGGTCCGGGAAATCCCTGGCAGCGGAGTTGTGCAGACTGGCCGCCTGCGGACTGACGGCTTTGAGTTCGGCGGTGGTGCCGGACTCGTTATGCACTTTCACAAGAAACTGCACCCACCCCTGCTCATGCAGCACCGCCTTCGCCGGACCCTGACTCACCTTCACGCGCATCTCCGGATTGATCTGCACGCCGTAGAGCGCGTAGCGGTCGAGCACCTTCTGGATGCCCTCCCGGGAAGTGCTCTCATCCCCCTCCGCGACCACCGCCTCCAGCTCCTTGCGGTCGGCTCCGCCCAGCGGAAAGCCCAGGTAATCCATCGCCTCAACCACGCGCTTCACCTGCGATCTCAGGGGCTGCAGCCCGACCTCGAAGGCCTGTGGGAAATCGGCCGCCATCGAATGACCGGGCGGCAGTAGAAGAACTCCGGCGATGACCGGTGGAAGCAGGCGGTGGAATTTCATAAGCAATCAGGGGCTGGGATTAAAGGCGACTATGCCCATTCGGGGCAGCCGGATCAATCCTTTACCAAATGCAGCAAATGACATTGCCGATAACAACGAAATCCCTCTGATGCGGGCGGGAGCAGTTTCAGCTGGGAGCGCTTTCGGGGTGCATCCCCGCCGCGTGTGGCGAAGTGTGTTCTTTTGTGCAGCGCACCATTCTGCTTTCTGTCCCACAGGTTGGCAGTTGGCCCCGCATGGGGCGGGCATGTTTGCCAAGCCGATAGTCCTAATCCCGCTTGGGGGCGGAAAAGCGCAGGGTGTAGTATATCTTTTCTAGTTTTTCAGCGTGGGTGGCGGCTTCGGCTGCCGCGTCGAAGGCTCCCGTGGCGGACAGGGCAGCGGCATGAACATTCCACGCGAAGATGGAGTCAGGCTCGAGTTGCGTCCACTTTTGACTGGCTTGGAGCGCTTCCTGCACCCGCTCCGCCGCCAGGAGACTTTCGCTGAGCCGGCCCCATCCGGTACCGTAGGCCGGCATGGCAGCGGTCATTTCCTCGAAGTAAGCAATGGTTTTCCCATGATCTCCCTGCGCGCTGATAAATTGCCCTTTGAGACCCCGCAGATCCATTCTGCCGGGGGCAATGAGGAGGGCTTTATCAATCATGGCGGAAGCTTCGCCGGGATGGCCCAGATTGGCGTGGCAAAACGCCGCCTGGCGCAACACGAGGGGATTGTCCGGGTGCTTCTTCAGCGAGGCGAGAAACCCCTGCAAAGCCCCTTCCGTATTTCCAGCGCTTAAAAGCTTCATCGCTCCCACGTATTCCTGATCCGAAGGAACTCCAAACCCGCTGATCTCGCCTGCTTTTGGGAAACTTCCGAGTGTTTTCCCCAAGCGTGCCCGTTTCAGTAAAGTAGCGATTGCAGTATCCGGAATAGCGAAAACAAACTTTTGCGGCGGCACCCCTCCCACGAAATCGCACATGGCTGCGACTTTTCCCTCCCGGGTGATCAGCGGGGCACCGGTGATACCATTGGCATCGGGTCGCAGCGCCACACTCCAAGCCCGCATGAACCGCTGTTCCGTCCAATCCAGGATTTCACGCTGCGTCAGCAGAATTGCGTCGGTGGCTTTAAGGCTGCCCGTTCCATTTTGAAGGATGACGGCACAGGCGTCACCGGCCAGCACCGGTTTTTTCGGCACCTCCAGAAAATGGAGGGAACTCTTGCCAGTGCTCACGATGGCAAGATCCGACAAGGGATCCAACGCGACCAACTTCAACCCGGTGAGGGTCTTTTGCTCGGTGGTGATGATCACCACTTCCCGCAGCCCTTCCAGGGACGCGGCGGAGGTAAGCACCAGCCCATCGGGCGACACAAAGAATCCGGTAGTGGCGACTCCCTTTAGCGGATTGACGATAAC
>JAYUWQ010000112.1:0-5535 GCA_043753485.1 bacterium | reverse complement strand
GGGGGAAGGACTCGAGCAGTCGGCGCTGCACGAGGGTGGCGAGCGCTTGATCGGACCCATCGCCGCCGGCCCACCAGTAGGTCTCGGTGCCGCCCGTCGTGCTATCGGTGAACGAGTTGCAATGGATGCTGAGAAAAATGTCAGGATCTTCGAGGTTGGCCAGGTCGCGCCGGGTGGTCAGGCTGGTGGTGGCATCGCTGGTGCGGGTGAGGATGACCTCCGCTCCGGCCGATTGCAGCCGGGACTGCAGCCGCAAGGCCACGTCCAGCACAAAATCTTCCTCGTTAGGGTAGGTGGAGCCGTCAATACCCAGGGAACCCGGATCGGTGCCGCCATGCCCCGCGTCGATCATGATTTTGGTCCCGGTGAACTGGGCGGCTGCCGGAGCCGCCAGGCCCAGCCAGGTGGCGACGAGGAGGCGGCCGCTCACGGGGAAACCTCCTTGAGCCGAAGAATTGTCAGGCCCTCTGCTCCCTCAATGCGGCAGATGAGGCTGCGCCCATCCGGGGACCAGGCAGGTTCGACTTCCAGGATGTCTGGAGTGGCGGTCAGCTGGCTGGCCCCGGTGCCATCGGGGCGGATGACCCAGAGATCGGCTTCGGTGATCTGGTGGTTGGTGCGGTCATCGTGCAGGTGCGGCAGGGTGGAGGCGGTGTGGGCGGCAGGGTCCTCCGGGGCATGGGTGTGATCCCGGGTGACTTGATAAGCAATCCAATGGCCTTCAGGGGAAAAGGCCGGCTGTTGGCCCGGGCAAAGCACCATGGCCTGCGGACTGGTGCCGTCCCAGCAGGCGATGCGGTCGGCGGCGTCGAACACCACGCGGTCACCCGCAGCGTTCCAGTGAGGGTCCTGGGAGCGGCCTGGCACGAGGGGTTGGAAACCATCCCCCAAGGCAGGGAAGCCCAGCTGCTGATTCCGCCAGGACAGCAGGGGCGGCCGGATTTCCTCCGGGGAGGGCAGGGCCGGACAGGGCAGCCACGGTCCGGCGGGGGGGCCACTGCTGCTCTGACTGATCCAACGGATGCCCTCAGGGCCGTGTTGCCAGAACGGGGGCAACGCGTTGCGGTCCACTTCCACGCGGCTTTCCACGTGCCCGTCCGGAATTGAAAGGGTGAGGATGGCATATTGCCGCAGGCCCGTGGTGGCTGTCCGGGCGCGGCAGACGACCCGGGTGCTGTCAGGAGCCCAGGCGTGGCGGAAGCCGCTGCCGGGCTCCCGGGTGAGCCAGCGCATGCCGGTGCCATCCGGTTTCACGAGGCCGATACCGTTTCCTTTGGGGCCGGAAAAACTGAGCCATTGCCCATCCGGCGACCACTGGGGAGCAGAGGGATGGATCCCGGGCAGTGAAACCTGGTCCACGGATGCCACTGCGGGAGCGGCCGGTACCGTCGCGGAGGAAGTCTGCTGGGCCGGAACCAGCCCGGGCACCCAGGGGAAACAACAAATCAGAAATCGCAACAGCATAACCATAACCTTCCGGTTTTTCTGGAGCTTGCCAAGTTTTAAATACCCGCGTGGCCTGATGGCCGCAGTTTCACCTGGAGGACCTTCCAATGGACGGCTTGCCGCATTGTGATGTCAGGTAATTCGTTTCTTTGCGTGAACGGGTCCGGTCGATGCCGTTACGGGTTTTGGACCGGGCAGGGGCAAATCCCACTGGCCCTCAGGAGTGTCCGGCGCCAAACTGGCGGCATGAAGAGTCCTGAATTTCCTTGTTGGCTGTTCGTGGTCCTCGCGGCTGCTTTCCTGAACCAGACGGCAGGGGCGGTGATCCTGACGATTAATCAGACAGCGCAATACGCCTTCGCGGCCGGATTCCGGGGAGGCTCCCTGGTGTCCGCCATCGCCGCAGCGGAAGCGGAGTCCGGGTTTGACACCGAGGCGGTGAATAACAACGTGCATCTCACCACGGCGGGCGGCACTCTGTTGCCGGGGCCTGACGGGCGGCCGGTGTTGCTTTCACTGCCGCGCACCAGCCGGGAGATGCTGCCGCTGGATTCCATCCAACCACTGGGGGATGGACGTTATGGGAAGGTGGTGAGCCACTGCCGCGGACTGTGGCAGTTCAATAACCGGGTACACCCCCGCACGCCCACGGATGGGCAGGCCTTTGATCCCACGGCTTCGGCCGCGTGTGCGTGGAAAGTTTCGCGTCACGGGCGGGACTGGGGCAAATGGGTGGCCATGCAAAATGGCACGGCGTGGCAGTCCGCCCGTCTGGCCCGGGCCCGGACGGCAGCCATCGCCTTGGACTTCTCGGTGCTGCGGGGCACTGTCAATGAACGAGTCCAGGCCCGCGTGACGGCCGGGTCCATCCGGGCGACTCCGGCGGGCAGCCGCATCCGGGCGCTGCATTTCGCCGATACCGGACGGGCGCTGGCCGGGCCGGTGCTGGCAGCGATCACCCAAGGCAAGCAGACCAGCACGAAACTCTGGTGGCAGGTGCAGTGGGACAGCGGCCCCACCGGATGGGTATCCGAAGATCTGCTGATCCGTTCCTCCGGACTGGACCTGCAACCGGCGCTGCCAGTCTACGACGGCTGGCCTCACAATATCACCGGGGTGATGCCCGATGCCGCCCTGACATGGTGCACCGGGGCGAATACGACCACCCAGAAGGTTTATCTTGGCACCAGCCCCACGCTGGGGCTGGCCGATTTGAAATTCACGGGCCTGGTCAATGAGTGGCGTCCGGCGGCTCCCCTCACGTCTTTTACCACGTATTACTGGCGGGTCGATACTATCTCTGCCCAGGGGGCGGTCATCCCCGGGCCGGTCTGGTATTTCCTGACCCGTCCACCCGCGCCGGCAGCGGTGACGCTGGAAAGCGTGGTCACCTCGCCGCCCCTGCCGCAGCCTGGTTTCAACTTTGTCATCACCTGCCACACCCGCAGTCCCTCCGGCCAGGCGGTGCTGGTGAGAGCGAGCCTGCACCGCATCAATACCACGCCGCTGGACGACCCGCCCAATGATGTGCCGCGTTTTGCCCCGGCAGGCACGGGCAGTTTTACGAGGAACTTCAACCTTCCCCTGACGACTCCGCAGGGCAGCTACACGCTGCTGGTGCGCCTGGTCCAGGATTATAACGGAAACGGCACGATTGAAGCCTTTGAGACGGTAATCACTGAAACACGGGTTCCGCTGGTGATTCCCCCTCCGGGGCCGTTGGTGGAGGGGCTGGCAGTATCGCCGGCGACCATGGCCCCGGGACAGCAGGCCATCATTACGGCCAGTATCAGCGCTTTGCCTGGCAGTTCGCTGGCGCAGTTGAAACTCTTCCGCGCGGAAGGGGAAACGGCTCCCGGCCCGTGGACTCTGGTGCAAACCCAGAACATGAACAATGCCGGGCAATATGGGGCATCCTTCACCGACCGGCCGCCTTCCATCCGGCGGTTTTGGTACGCGGTCCAGGCCTTCGACAACACGGGCCGGGGGGCTCCCGACGGGCCGTATTTCCACCCTGTCAGCGTGAGGGTCACGATCAACGATCACCAGCCTCCCGTGTTCACCTGGGCCGCCCCTGCGGATGGGGCGGCCATCGCCCTCAATGCGATGATTCAAGGATCCATGGCAGACAATGATCTCATCGAGACCGCCTCGTATAACATGGATGATGGCGGATGGGAACCACTTGGAACCAATGGGTGGTTCATCTGGCCGGCTGCCGGGGCCGGGCCGCACAATATCACGATCCGCGCCACCGACCGCTCGGGAAATACCGTGCAGGAAAAGAGGCTTTATTATGTGATTCCACAGCCGGGGGGCACGGACTTTGATGAGGATCAGTCATTCACCACAACGTCGGGTCACCATCCTTATTGGAGCCTGGGGGTGGAAGGCGGCGCCGCTATTATGAATGGCCGGATGGAAGCCCCCGGAGCAGGGGATTCCGCGTCTTTGAACCGGTTCAAGCGTCCTCCGGCTTGGGCGCACTCCCTCGAAGTCAGTTATCAGTGCGGGCCGGCCGGTGGTTCGATGACATGGGACCGGGACTTTTTTCCCCAGCTGCTCGTTGGGGTCGTCCGCACCGGGACCGGGCAGTGGCAGCTCCACGCCGGTCAGCTGAGCGTCTACCAAACCATTCCTCTGAATTTGACCAGCATGGCCCCGGAGGCACGGTTAAGCGTGCTGGCCCGGATCAGCGAGGGGACTCTCTATTGCCGGGTGGTCACCGCGGACGCCAACGTCATTACCGTGGCGGATTCGCTGCAGTCCTTGCCGAATCTCAGCCTGCCTGCCCTCGGCAGTTGCACCTTCCTGACCGAAGGAAATGATAGTGGAACCGGCTGGCTGGATGATCTTTCCTTCCGGGCCCTGCGGGCGGAAAATGCGCTGCGTTGCCGTGATGTCGTGGCATTTCAACCCGTCGGGGGGCAGCGCAACTTCAGGGTGGATTGGACTTCAGTGCCGGGCAGTACCTATCAAATGGAAGTGACAGATCCCATCACGGGACAATGGGCAAGGACTGGTGCGCCGGTTGTCGCGAATGGGATCGCTACCAGCCAAACCCTGGTTTTCCCCACGGCCCGCAAGGCGGCCCTGCTGCGGGTGAGGCACTTGCTTCCGTGACCAGTCCGCAGACAGGTAAACCGGTACGGTGCCGCCCGCGGTTGATGTTAGGGCGTCTGGTCCCGGGTCTTGGATTTGAGCCGGGCTTGCAAGGCGGTCCGCTCTGGAAGCGTTCTTATGGTCCATGAAACGTCGTTCCTTCCTCCACCAATCGTCGGCCATCGGGACTGCTGCCGCATTGTCTCCGTTCACGAACCTGCGGGCGGCGGATGCTGCCGCCAAAAAAGTCAGAGTGGCGGTAGTTGCCCTTGGACGGGGCCTGGCACATGTGCAGGCCCTCCTCAAGATCCCCTTGGTGGAAATTGCCTACCTTGCGGAAGTGGACCCGAAACGCCTCGAAAGAGGACTGAAGCTAGTCCACGGGGCGCAGCAGCCGGGCTGCAAGGGGGTGAAGGACTTCCGCTCGTTCCTTGATGACAGGACGCTGGATGCGGTTTTTATCGCCACTCCCAACTTCTGGCACACTCCCGCCGCGCTGCTCTGCATGCAGGCCGGGAAGCATGTTTACGTCGAGAAACCGGGGAGCCAGAATGCCCGTGAAGCAGAAATGATCGTGGAGGCTTCCGTCAAATACGCGCGCCTTGTCCAGATGGGCAATCAGCGCCGCACCTGGATGAGGGATGCCATCGAAGCGCTCCACGGCGGGGCCATCGGCAACGTGAATTTCGGGCGGGCGTTCTATTACAATAACCGCAAGGCCATCGGATGGGGGGAGCAGAAGGCCCCCGGTGATCTTGATTTCAATCTTTGGCAGGGTCCGGTGCCGGACGACGCGGCCCATGACCTGAAACGCTATACCCACTACGACTGGCATTGGCTGTGGCACTGGGGCAACGGGGAGCTGGGGAACAATGGAGTCCACACCCTGGATATCCTGCGTTGGGGACTGAGGGCCGGCTATCCCCTGCGGGTAACTTATAACGGGGGCCGCTATTGCCAGAACGATACCCAGGAGTCGCCCGAAAT
>JAYUWQ010000111.1:0-2250 GCA_043753485.1 bacterium | reverse complement strand
TAAGGTCCCCTGGCAAAATCACCCCGTCGTCTGGTTCTCCAGGCGGCGGGGTTTTCATTTCCCCCCAAAAGCGGTGGACGAGGCTCCCGCCGAGTTTGCGCAGCGACACTCATAATTGACCCCTGACGACAATTAAAACTGCCCCCTGAGCGGGTGGTTTTTTCCGGGGTAATCCAGCGTGCTGATCGACGCCGTCCTCTCCCTTCAAGTTCTCCACCGTCGTTGCGGTCCGGGCCACCAGACCTCCCTTTCATCCCTGCCCTCCTCCTTGCCCCCCGTTGCAAATCCTTTTGGGACCTGATAATGTCAGGCAGCCCCGTCCATATCCTTTGAGAATCCAGCTTTTACAACCCGGCGGATTTTGCCGGCCTACCCGTCCAGCGGGCTCCTGACGCCGCAGCCGTTCACTCCAGACGCCACGTGAGTATAGCGTTCCGTCGTTTTTACATCCTCATGCCCCAACAGTTCCTGGATGGTCCGCAGATCCGTGCCCCGCTCCAATAGATGTGTCGCGAATGAATGCCGCAGGGCATGGGTGGTCACCCGCTTTTCGATCCCTGCCTCCCGCGCCGCCCGCCGTACCGCCTCCCCGTACACCCCGGGATGCAGATGATGCCGCCGCACGATTCCTGATTCCGGATCCTTCGATAGATGATCGTCAGGAAACAACCAAAAACTCCGAGGGACGGAGGGGTTTTGGACAGGAGCCCCGCCGACGTGCCCCGCAGGGGTGAAAGAGGCGGGCGGGCCTCTTTCATCATTACCATTCCCACCGTTCCCCTGCCTTCGGCATCTTGCGCGCCAAAGCCCCTGGCAGGGCCACTCCGGGAGTTCCGGCCCTGCGGTCCTCCTCGTAAAGGGCGCGCCGCTTTTCCCTTCCCTCGGCCAGCCGCACTTTCACCCGTTCCGGCAGCACGGTGACGCAGCCGAGGCTGAGGGCCGAAGCCGAGACAGCCAGCCGTCAGGCTGCCCGCAAGGGCGGTGCTGCCGGGAGGCGGCGGCACCGGCAATCGCGGTCGCCCTTGCCCGCCCGCACCGTCACCTGCCTGCGCTCCTCATCCACATCCTTCACCCTCAGGCTCACCACCTCTGCCAGCCGCAGTCCCGCTCCGTATTGCAGTTCCGCCGCCAGCCGGTGCCTCCCGCTCAGACGGTCCAGAATAGCCAGCACCTCCTGCGCCGTCAGCACCACGGGCACCCGCGGCAGGGTGCGCCGCAGCCGCACCGAAAGCTGCACCTCCGCTTTCCCGCACACCTCCCGAAGGAAAAAAACCACCGCGTTGAGCGCCTGCTTCTGGGTGGAAAAACTCAGCCGGCTCTCTCCCACCAGCCCGCCCAGCCACTCGCTGGCACGCTCCTCCGACATCACCGCTTGCGGTGTCCCTGCCCATTCCCCGAACCGGCCCACCCAGCCCGCATACGTCTCCCGCGTCCGCCGGGCCAGCCCCCGCCGGGCCCCGGCCCGCAGCACCGCCTGCTCCACCCGCTCCCGCAGCCCGCGCGGCTCCCGGCCTTCCTTGGTGCAGATCTCCAGCCAGTGCAGATACCAGCGGATCCCCGCCGCCCACTGCTCCAACTGCCAGTCCTTGCGCGGTTTCGTTTTGACCTCCCGCCGCCAGAACTCACGTGCCGCCTCCCGTCCCGGTGCCTGGCCCTCCTTTAGCCGCCAGCTCTCCAGCCACGAAAGGATATACCCGTATCCTGGCTTCTCCCGCTCCCCCACGTCCCGTGAGGCCTCCAAGTCTTCCCGCCAGCTCAGTTCCCCGGACGTTCCTGCACTGCCTGTAGCACTCATGGAAGGGACTCTTTGCCTGAAGAGTTCGGCAGGCAAGAAAAAAGAGCCTCTTTCGTTCTGGTGAATCATTGCAAGATGTCGAATATCACAGATGCTTGGCCACAATATCAGCTCTGCCGGGCGGCTCCAAATCGAGCAGATTTCCCTTTAGTAACCTGAAAAACCAACTATCCTGCATCTACTCCCCAACCCCCGTAGCCTCAAGCTGTCCCCTCCGCTGCCGACTCCCATTTTCCTTGCCAGAAATATCAAACCGCGCTTGAATGGGACTATACTAATTAGACTGTTCTCTCAAAAATGATCAGCCTCCGTGCAATAATCCTCTCTTCCGTGCTGCTATTTCCGATCATAATCGACGCGCAGAACACATCGTTTCAACCGGCGGAGGGATATTTTTCGAGCTACGACTTCGCTCACGAATATCGCACCAAGGTTCGGAACATCCTCTTGAAGGG
>JAYUWQ010000110.1:0-5544 GCA_043753485.1 bacterium | reverse complement strand
TGAAATAGGTGGCGCCCTTTTTTTCGAAGGACGGCACATGGATCGGGCAGAAAGCCATGAAGGCGATGAGATCCTTGAAGTAGGGGACCGGATTTTCCAGAGTGACCACGAGGGTGCGGTCGTCCGGTGCTTTTACGCCGACAGCCGCGAAGTCCGTGATTTTGCCGGTGTTATAGGCCTCTGCGTTTTTGATGCAGTAGAAAATGGAGGCATAGTCCGCGGCAGTCGCTGGCAGGAGAAAACGGTTCCAGGACAACATGAAATCTCGGGAAGTCACCGGCTCCCCATTGCTCCAGCGGGCGGTGTCGCGGAAAGGGAAGGTGTAGGTCAGGCCATCCGGGGACACCGATGGTTCCAATGATACCCCGGGCTCGGCACGGCCTTGGGCATTGTACCGCATCAGCCCTTCGAACAACGAGGTCACGACCCGGCCATCCACTTGGGCACTGACTTGGGCAGGGTCCAGGGAGCCGACCTCAGCGCCGTTGATGAAGACCAGGTCCGCCGGGGCCTTAGTGCGGTCGCCGCAGGAGGCCAATGCCAAGGCACAGACGGCAGTCACGAGCCAGAGGGGGATGAATCGGAAAGACAGGGAGCGCAGCATGGATAAAAGAAGTGCCGGCAATCTGGCACGCTCCGGATTCAAGGCAAATGGGTCCCGGTTAAACCTTCCGCCACAGGCGGGGCCGTGGTTGGTCCCGCATCGAATGGCTAGGCCTGCTGCACCAGGATGGAATTCACGGTGAACTCGCCCTGGAGGACATCGCTGATGATCACCAGAGTCTGGCCGGTTTGTACCTGATGATCGGCCTTCAGCCGGGTCACGGCGTTGGCGATGGTTTCGTGGGGCTGGCCGGGGTTGAAGTCCAGAACGATCGGATGCACTGCCCGGCAAAGGTGAAGGCCGCGGGCCACCGACTCCCGGGGCGTGAAAGCAAAGATCGGCGCCAGGGCCGGGCGGAACCACGCGGCATAACGGGCCAGCACACCGCGGGCGGTGAAGACCACGATCACGGCATTGTCAAGGGAGTCAGCCAGCGAGACGGCGTGTTTGACGATCCGCTGTTTTTCGTTTTCGAGGGTGGCAAACCGGGAAGGATTTTCGGCATCGGTGGAGGCGGCCTCCACCCGGCGGGCGATCTTGTTCATGATGTCCACGCAGCGCACCGGAAAGGCTCCGCTGCTGGTCTCACCACTGAGCATGATGGCATCGGCTTCTTCAAAAACGGCATTGGCGACGTCGGTGACTTCCGCCCGCGTGGGCACCGGGTTTTGGATCATGCTTTCCAGCATATGGGTGGCCACGATGACGCTGCGGCCCTTGGTGACACATTTGCTGACAATTTTCCGCTGCAGCACCGGGAGTTCCTCCAGATGGACTTCGATGCCTAGATCGCCCCGGGCGACCATGACCACATCGGCGGCTTCGATGATTTCATCGAGATGCCGCACGGCTTGCTGGTCTTCGATTTTGGCCACAATCCTGGCGTGACAGCCGAGGTCGGTCAATTCCTCGCGCAACTGGTGCAGATGCGAGGCGTCGCGGACGAAGGACATGGCTACAAAATTGATCCCGATTTCGGCGGCGAGTTTCATGTCGCTGTAATCCTTGTCCGTCAGCGGGGGCAGATTCACCTTGATGCCGGGAAGATTGATATGACGGCGGGAACCCATCACGCCCTGGTTGAGCACGGTGCAGATGATGCGCTCGGGCGAGGTGCTGACGACCGACATTTGCAGGATGCCATTATCCACCAAAACCGTGTCGCCGGGATGGAGATCTGCGTGCAGCCCAGGGTAGTTGACACTGGTGGAGATCGCGAGAGTGGCGGCGGCCTCGGAGAGGGTGAATTCCACGGTATCGCCCGGCTTGAGCGAAAAGGCTTGGGGCACGTCACCGGTGCGGATGGTGGGGCCCCTCAGATCCATCAGAACGCCGACATCGCGTCCTGTGGCCAGCGCTGCCTCCCGCACGCGGGTGGTCACGCTGCGGCACCATTCCGCCGGGGCATGACTCATATTGAGCCGGAACACGTTGGTCCCGGCCAGGATCAATTCCTGGAGGGTTTCAAGGGAATCAGTGGCCGGTCCGAGGGTGGCGATGATTTTGGTTTTGCGCAGCATGGGGCTGAGGGTAGCCATAATCACGCCGCCTGCTGAAAAATTTTCCAGATTGAAGGGGCGCGTTGCATTCGTTCCCCGGCCAGGTAGGGTAACGATTCCCTTTTCTGTGCTTTCCCGGATGCCCCCGTTCCTCCGCTCTTCCCTCCCACCCTTTTTCCTGCTTGCCGGGATGGCTTTGGCCATGCTGCTGACGGCTGGCTGCGACCGGATCAAGCCCGTCGCCCCACCCGCCCGCTCCGAGGCGGTTGTTCCGGAAATCCTGCCCGATCCGGCCCCGGCCGCCGCGGTGGCCCAGCCGGCGATTGATCCCACCGTGCCGGCGCTGACCATAAACAAGTCCGCCCAGGTGATCGTGTTGGGCTATCACGATTTCACCATCGGCAAGTCGCGGAATCCGATGGAAATCAATGTGGATCATTTCCGCGGGCAGATGCAGGCGTTGAAGGATGCGCGGCTCCCGGTCATTTCCATGACTGACTTCCTGAGCTGGCGGCGCGGGGAAAAGGACATCCCGGACCCCAGCGTGGTCATCACCATGGACGACGGCTGGAAAAGCGTGCACAAGCTGGCGCTGCCGGTGCTGAAGGAGTTCGACTACCCCTTTACGGTGTTCCTCTACAAGCGGTTCGTGAACGGGGGCGGGCGGGCGTTGACCACCCCGGAGATCAAGGAAATCCTGGCCAGTCGCGGCGAAGTCGGCAGTCACAGTGTGAGCCATCCGCTCCCCTCCAAAATCAAAGGCTTGCAGCGCAAATCCGCCGAGGAGGCGGATGCTTTTCTGCATGTTGAAATGAAGGATTCCAAACAATTTCTCGAGGATCTGCTGGCCAGTCCGGTGCGCACCTATGCCTATCCCGGCGGTTATAACACCGAGCGTGAGCAGGAAATCGGCAGGGAAGTGGGCTATGAGGCGCTCTTCACGGTCAATCCTGCCCGGGTCACCTGGGATATGCCGGCCAGCACCTTGTCCCGGTTCATCATCATTGGCAATGATCCGGCCGATTCCAATTTCCGGCGTGCGGTCAGTTCCCGCGGCACTTCCGGGGGCGATTTGACCAAAGCCCTGCTCGGAGGGCCGGAAGGGGAGCGGCTCGTCAGCACGACCCCCCAGCCTGATGCCACCGTCGCCGACCGGCGGCCCCTGATTGAGGTGGATGTTTCCAAATTGGAGGGAATCGACCCGGCCACGGTGGTGATGAAGATTGCCGGGTTTGGTACCGTGCCGGCGCAATATGACGCCGCGGCCGGAAAGATTTCCTATCAGATACAGGAGACCATCCGGTCCAACGAATGTCAGGTCTATGTTACCTTCAAACGGGCCGGGGAATCGAAAACGGATGCCGTGAACTGGCGGTTTGCGGTGGATCTGATTGCCTGGTATCTGCCTGAACCCCCGCCTGAACTGAAGGAGGCCGTGGCTCCGGAGGCCGTCATGGCTGTTCCGGAGGAAATGCCCGCCGCCGCGTCTCCCTCCCCAGCTTCTGCCCCTGTCCCTGCGAAACGATAACATCATGTTTGGAACCCTGACCGATAAATTTGAAGGAGTCTTCCGCCGTCTGCGGGGACTTGGGAAGATCAGCGAAAGCAATGTCAGCGAAGCCCTGCGCGATGTGCGGCTGGCCTTGTTGGAAGCCGATGTGGATTTCTCGGTGACGCGGGATTTCCTGGCGGCTGTCAAGGAGAAGGCACTCGGTGTGGAGGTCCTGAAAAGCGTGACTCCGGGCCAGCAGCTGATCAAGATTTTCCATGATGAGATCACCGCCCTGCTCGGAGGGGATGCCGTGCCCCTGGACCTAACGCCGCCAGCGCGGATCATGATGGTAGGGCTCAACGGGGCCGGCAAGACCACCACTTCAGCCAAGCTGGCCTTCAAGCTGAAGAAGGAAGGAAAAAAGCCGGTCCTCCTCGCGCTCGATCTCTACCGTCCGGCCGCGATTGAACAGTTGGCCACTCTCGCGGGCGAAATCGGGGTGCCCATCTACCAGCCGGAAGCCGGTGAGAAAAGTGTCATGAAAGCGGCCAAGGCCGCTGAAATCTGGATCGCCACCCAAAAGGCGGATGTGATCATCTTTGACACCGCCGGCCGTCAGGAAGTGGACGAAGCCCTGATCGCGGAATTGAAGGAGGTGCGGAAGTATCTCAATCCCCGCGAAGTGCTTCTCGTCGCCGACGCGGCCACCGGGCAGCAGGCGGTCAGCGTCGCCAAGACGTTTCATGAGACGATCGGGATCACCGGCATCGTCCTTACAAAGCTGGATGGCGATGCCCGTGGCGGCGCGGCCCTCTCCATGCGGCGGGTCACCCAGCAGCCGATCAAGTATGCCGGGGTGGGGGAAAAGATGCATCAGCTCGATGTCTTTGTGCCGGACCGGATGGCTCAGCGCATCCTGGGCATGGGCGATATCGTCGGTCTGGTGGAGCAGGCGGCGGAAGCCATCGATGAAGCGGATGCCATGAAGATGATGGAGCGGATGACGTCGGCCGATTTCGACTTCAACGATTTCCTCGGGCAGCTGAAGATGATGAAAAAGCTGACCTCCGGAGCCGGGGGCATGATGGGCCTGCTGAGTCTGTTGCCCGGCGTGGGTAGCAAGATCAAGGACATGAAATCCCAGGTGGATGACAAGAAATTGACGCACATCGAAGCGTTGATTCTTTCCATGACCCCGCGGGAACGGAAGCAGCCGGGGATTTTGAATGCCAAGCGCCGGGCACGGATCGCGGCGGGGGCGGGACGCTCGGTGAATGAGCTGAACACTATGCTCAACCAGTTCGGCGATATGCGGAAGCTGATGAGCAATCCTGGCAAGATGGGGCAGATGGCCAAAATGATGGGCGGCATGGGTGGTCCCGGCGGAGGAGGCATGGGCGGTCTGGGTGGACTCGGCGGCATGGGCGGAGGAGGAATGCCTGATTTCAGCAAGCTGGGCGGCATGCCCGGGATGGGCAGCGGCAAACATTCCGGCGGCAGCAAGTTCGGCAAAATGGGCAAACCCGGTGGCGGCGGAAAACGCCGGAAGTAAGTCCTTCCCGGCCTGGTCCGCCTTGCTACGCGGCGTCTCAAACCGGAGGGCCGGCGTTGCGAGGCTGGCTTACGGCGTCGTGACGCGGATGCGGGCGAAGGTGCGGGTGCCCGCGGAGAAAAGAGTCAGGGAGCGCCAGGTTTCGGTGACGGTTCCATCCCCATTCGGGGTCATGGTGACCCGGCGTCCCCCGGCGGTGCCGGAAGTCCATTGGTTGAAGCCGGTGGAAAATTCGGGAGCACAGGTCACGTCATCGGCGGAGGCATTCCGGCTGAACGTGATCGTAAAATATTCGCCCGGAACGGCGTCGACCGTGAGCAGTCCGCGTCCCGCTTCGACACGGGGAGTGGAAGCAGCGCTGCGGGGTTGGCTGCCGAGGGCGTATTCGAGGAGAGCA
>JAYUWQ010000109.1:0-5546 GCA_043753485.1 bacterium | reverse complement strand
CCCCGCAAGCTGTCCCAGAATCATAACCGACCGGAAGACGGGTGACACGATATTCATGGACTGCACCAGGTTTGCGTAATGCCGGAACACCTGACCTTGAGCGGCCACCGGTCCTGCTTCCGGGATACGGGAAAAAGGCCTGCCCTTGATCAAAACAATCCTGCGGCACCGCCCCCATCCCCTGGTTCCTTGACGGTGGAGAGTTGAACCGCCGTGCGCCACCCCATGCAAATCTCCAGTCCTGCTCCCGGAAAGCACCGCATTCGGCGCGCCTTTACAGCATCGCTCCGGATCCACGTCTGTCCCGACGATCCTATTTTCCATTGAAATTCAACGACTTAGATGAAAACCCGGGCCCGCGGCACGCGTCATGCAAAGCACTGTTTTGGTCTCCTCCGTCGGCCGCACCCTGATTCCCCGGAATCCTCCCCCCATGAAAATGTTCTGCCTCTCCCTGCCCCATTCGCTGCGGATCGCCGTGGTGCTCGCCTTTCTGCCTTTCGCCGCTGGAACCGCACAGGCAGAGAACCCCTTTAAGTTTCTCGGGGCCAAAGCCAAACAGGGACTCTCCAAAGTGAAGCAGGTGGTCCATCCCCGGCGGATCGGCGCGGCCCTCCAAAACTTGAAACCCGCGCCCCTGAAACCCGCCCCGCGGGTCGCCGTCCGACCGCTCAACCCCTCGGACTACCCTGACGCAACCCGCCCCACTTCCGGGGACCCTTATGTTGACGGATCGCAGTCCCCCAACCGGCCGGACCTATCCCGCCCCCAGCCTCCCCCCCGCCGCTGGCAGGGATGGCTCGGCTTCCCTCCCTCTCACCAACGCGGATGACCCCGCCCAGCGGAATCAGTCCAGCGCCCGCCAGACCGTTCCGGGAGCCAACGGGCGGGTCCGGGAGGAGCGACCGCTGGCGAAATCAGCCGCAGGCGTTTCCCCAGCCTCTCCTGCCCTGAAGCCACCGGTCCCTGCGGCTCCCCCATCGCCTTCGCCTTCAAAGACCGTTCCCCCGGCCCCCGTCCGTGAGGATCTTCCCTTTGGCGAACTGGTGCCCGCCAGAACCGGATTTGTCTACAGCCCCTGGTCGAAAAAAGGACTGGTGGATGTCAGTGGCATCCCCACCGGCACCAAGGTCAGATGCCCCTATACCAGCAAAACCTTCCGCGTGCCTTGAAAGTTTGGCCGGGAAGCCTCCGGAATTCCCAGCCCCCGCCGTCACCATTTTATCCAAAGAAGGCCGCCCCTCAGGCTCCACCCGGGCCCTGAACCTCGTGTCCGATGCTGCTGTACTCTTTTCTCCGGAGCTCACAACTCTAATTCCTCGTAACCTTCGATTGTGAACATGAAGCGGACCAGTTCGCTGAGCTTGCCGCGGCTGGGGCCGCTTAAGCCCACGCCCAGCCTGGGGTCATGGTGCTGAAGATGATCCACGGCCAACCGGTAGCCATGCTCTTGGGAATCCTGATGCCACAGGATTACCGACAGCGCCTGCTCCACCACTTGGAGTTTCCGGTTTTTGGCAGCGGCTTTCGGATCGGACCCCGGACCATCGGCGGAGTCCAGCCAGGTTTTGAAACGGGCATGGAGCTCAGCGGCCACGGCGCGGTCCGGGCTGGGCCGCACTCTTCCCTCGCCATATTCAGAAGGGAGCAGCGCCCGCGTTTCATCCAGCAAGGCTCCGGCGGTTCCTGTCGTCTTCCCCTTTCGTGCAGCGGTGCGTTGCGCGACCCAAACCGCAAAGGCGAGGAGGCGCGGCGGATCGTCCAACCATTTCCGCATGACAGTCAGCCCCGCCGGATCGGCCTGCCCGAGTCGATCAATCTCGTTGATGAGTTGGATCACCTTTTCAGGGATATTGCTTCTCATGGCTCGTGTTCTTTCACAGGGTTTCACCGCAATCGCTCCAGCCGCGGAGGCACCGGTTTCCCGTCTGCCGGCACCAGCCCCAAGGCCGTCTCCAGGTATTGCACCATCGCCTGGCGCACCCGCAGCTTGAGCCGTCGTTTCTCCATGCCGAACTCACTGGCAATCGCCAGCTGGTGTTCCTCCTCCAGATCCGGATGCGGGCGCAGTTCCACCGTCAGGAAGGTATCCCACGCCTCATCCCGCAACGGCAGCGGTTCCGCCGCTTCCGGCCAGCGCGCCTCCTCCATCCGGCCCAGCACAAAGTCCTGATGGGCCCCGTTCTCGAGGCACCATGCCCGCGCATGCCAGCGATGCCCTGACCACGCCAGGGCATGCGGCATCATCCACCGCCACTTCCGGGATTTCCCATGCGCCGAGGCATACAGCACCTCCAGCTTCATCCCGTGCAGCACCGCATGGAACACCCGCCGCTCCACCTCCGCGGCCGCCCGCCGGTCCGGCAGCACCAGCCAGTCCACCCGGTTCGATCCCGGCACTTCCATCCGCCCCGTCCCCGGCGGCCGGCCCGCCCGGTCCATGAACTGGGTGATCGCCTCCTCCAGGGTGCTGGTGTCCAGCAGCCGCTTCATCCCCGGCATCCCTTCATAACGTTTCCGGTTCAGGCTGTAGGCCAGCGATCCCGGATTCATTTCCAGGTACTTCTGGAAATCCGCGCTCACCTGCGCCGCCCCCACCCCGAACACCTCCGACACGTCCTGGCGCTGCACCACCCCCCGCCACCACGCCGCCCGCTCAATAAACCGCAGCCGCTCCATCGCCGCCCATTGCTCCGTATTCGTCGAATTGCCCATAACTGCTCTTTGAAAATAAATTTTGACAGGACGCTCGATCCCATTATCATCCGGAACCATCGTTAAACACGATACACCTATAAAAGTAGTCTGTATTTCCGAATAATCAACCCTTTTCCCACCGGCGCGATGACTTCCCGTCCGCCCCGGAGCACCGGTCCCCAGCTCACCCCACTGCCCACTGCTAATGACTCCGGCGCTCACCGCGCCTCCGGGGCTGCTCCCCAAACCATGCCCGGTTTGCCTCAAACCCCTCGCCCCCGGCGGCGTTTGTCTGCCCTCTGCCCTCTGCCCTCTGCCCTCTGCCCTCAACCCTCAACTCTCAACTCTCCCATGCTCACCGAAATCACCGTCATCCTCGACCGCTCCGGCTCCATGCAATCCATCGCCAACGATGCCATCGGAGGTTTCAACGCATTCCTCGCCACCCAGCGCCGCGAACCCAGCGTGGGCGGCGAGCCCGGCAGCGACACCACCCGCCTCACCCTCGTCCTCTTCGATGACCAATACGAAGTCCCCTGCAAATCCATCCCCCTGACCGAAGTCCCGGACCTGACCGACCGCACCTTCCTCCCCCGCGGCAGCACCGCCCTGTTGGATGCCATCGGCCGCACCATCAGCAAAATGACCCGCTCCTTCGCCGCCCGCCCTGACGAAACCAAGCCCGGCAAAGCCATCATCGCCATCCTCACCGACGGCCATGAAAACGCCAGCCGCGAATACACCCAAAAACACATCGCCGACCTCATCGAAGCCAAAAAGGAACTCGGCTGGCAATTTGTTTTCCTCGCCGCCAACCAGGACGCCATCGCCACCGCCGCCGGCCTGCGCATCGACGCCGCCGACGCCCTGAACTTCGTCAGCACCCAGGCCGGCACCGCCGCCGCCTTCCGGGACCTGTCCGGCAAAGTCTCCGAAAAGCGGCGGAAATAAATAACAAACCTTGCGCCCCGCCCGATCCTCACTGATAACACCACCGTGGATTTTGCCCTTTACCCTCACATCCAACTTTACCTGAATTTTCATGGTGTCGCCTTTCAATCCTGATCCCGAAGCTTTCTATGCCCATACCGCTGAAGGTGGAGACGTCTGGCAGCCTTTGGCAGTGCATTTACAGAACGTCGCCTCCCTTGCCCAAAAGTTTGCAGAGTTTTCAGGATTGGGCAGTCCCGCCGAACTGGCTGGACTCCTGCACGATCTTGGGAAATACCGTGCGGAATTTCAAAACTACCTGCGGGGCCTCCAAGGCAGCAGCAAAGCAACACAACATGCTATTTTCGGAGCGGCATGGGCCTGGGGGGAGGACTTGTCAATTCCGTCCTTTGCGGTTCAAGGGCACCATAGTGGCCTGAAGGATCGGGATCAGTGGGATCAGGCTTGTTGTGACAGGGCCCTGAAACCGCAGGCGGCCGCGGTCGATTTAGCCTCCATTGCGGACAAGGAAGGACTCACTTTTTTGGTCAAAAAAGGCTGGCCCGATTTTCTGGAGGAAACCGATGCTTCCCCGGATGGTTATCGATCGATGGAGTTTGCCACCCGCATGGTTTTCTCAGCTTTAATTGATGCCGACCGTCTCGATACCGCAAACTGGCCGGACCCTGCTGCGGATGAAAAGAAGTTGGATGCCGGGCGCGGCCTGGAGGCGTGTATGCGCTCCCGTGCCAGCCGGGCCGGGACCACCGCAGCCGGGGAAAGTCTGGCTTACTTGCGCAACGCCATCTTTGATTCCTGCCTGCGGGCGGCGGAGAAACCGCAGGGCTTTTTTAGCCTCACCGTTCCTACGGGTGGCGGCAAGACGTTGGCCTCCCTCGCCTTCGCCATGGCTCATGCTCAGCGGCACGGCCTGAGGCGAGTCATCATCGTCATCCCTTATCTTTCCATTATTGAGCAAAATGCCGCTGACTACCGCCGCATTCTAGGGAACGATGTGCTGCTGGAATGTCACTCCGCCGTGGAGCCAACGCCGGATGCCAGTGAAGCGGAGAAAGACGCCTTGGAATTGGTCACGGAAAACTGGGACGCGCCTGTCATCGTCACCACCAGTGTGCAGTTTATCGAGTCCCTTTTCGCCGCGTCTCCGGCCCGTTGCCGCAAATTGCACCGCATCGCCCGCAGCGTGGTCATCTTCGATGAGGTGCAGACCCTTCCTTCACATCTCCTAGCCCCAGTACTGAATGTCTTCCGGGAGTTGCAGAATCGGTATGGCGTGAGTTTTGTATTTTCATCCGCCACGCAACCCGCTTTCCGCAAGGCCCCCAAGCTGCCTGACGGTTTTCTTCCCGGCGAAGTCGCCGAAATCACCGATGCGCCGGACGGCTCCAGCACCGTGGCCGATACCTACCGCTCCCTCCGCCGGGTGGACTATCACCTGCCCGCAGCGGGAGAAACGATTTCATGGACCAGACTTGCGGAACGCTTGGAAAATCAGGCTCAGGTCCTCTGTATCGTGAATTTGACTCGTCATGCCAAAGATCTTTGGGAATCACTGCGCCGCCGCGTCCCGCACGACGAACTACCGATCCACCTTTCCAGCCACATGTGCGCCCAGCACCGGTTGGACCTTATCACCGCGATCAAGACACAAATCAAAGCCGGGCGTCTGGTGCGCGTCATCAGTACCCAACTGATTGAAGCGGGCGTGGACTTGGATTTCCCCGTCGTTTACCGGGCGATTGGTCCTCTGGATTCCATCGTCCAGGCAGCGGGCCGTTGTAACCGCGAAGGAAAATCAATCAGAGGCCAAGTCCATGTGTTCCGGCCGGAAGATGCGCGTTCTCTGCCTCCAGGGGTTTATACCGCAGCCACCGGATGCGCGGCGAAATCTCTCGCAC
>JAYUWQ010000108.1:0-5552 GCA_043753485.1 bacterium | reverse complement strand
CCCTCGGTTCCGAGCCGTTGGCCAGTGATTCCCGGGCCAGCCGGGCGGCCGCTCCGATCCCGACGATTCCGGCCACATTTTCCGTTCCGGCCCGGCGGCGGTTTTCCTGGGCTCCGCCGAGCATCCACGGCTGGAATGCCGTATTCCGCTGGACGTAGAGCAGGCCGATTCCCTTGGGGGCATGGAACTTATGACCCGAAAAGGCGGCATACTGGATTCCGGCGTTTTTCAGGCTCAGCGGGATTTTGCCGGCGGCCTGCACGGCGTCGGTGATAAACGGAATGCGGTGGGCCGAGGCGAGGGCGGCCGCTTCGGAAATGGGGTGAATGACACCAGTTTCGTTATTGGCCCACATCAGGGCGATGCCGGCGGTTTCCCCGGGGCGGACCGCCGCCGCGAGATCGGCGAGGGACCAGCCGCCATGGGCATCAACCGGGAGGCGGGTAACCTGATAGCCCTGGGCCTGCTCCAAGCGGAGAACCGGGCTCAGGATGGCATCGTGCTCAGTGCTGCCAATAATAAGATGCCTCCGCTCAGGCTGTTGGACCGTGATGGAATGCAAGGCGGTATTCAGCGACTCGGTGCCGCCGCTGGTGAAGATCAACTCCTCCGGTTCACAGTCCAACAAAGCCGCACATTCCTCCCGGGCCTGGGCGATGGCCCGCTTGATCGGCCGGGCCAGGGTGGAGGAGCTGGAGGGATTGGCAAAATGCCCCCGCCAGAAGGGCTCCATGGCCTCCAGCACCGCCGGGTCCAATGGAGTGGTGGCGTTGTGGTCGAGATAGATCATGGCAAAGGGAAGCGCGCTTCCCCTGGGTTACTTCTTCGCCAGACTTTCCAGGTAATCCAGCAGAGACGCGAAGTCCTTGGCCGTGAAGTTCACCATCAGGCCGGGCGGCATCAGGGAGGTGGGGAGCTTGTCCCGCTTTTTGATATCGGCAGCAGCGAGCGTGATTTCCTGGGCGGCGACGTTGCGGATCACGACTTTGTCAGCGGCTTCGGTGGTGACGAATCCCAACTGGGTGGTGCCGTCGGCCATTTCAAAGAGATTGGTGACGAATCCCTGGGCCAATGTTTTATTGGGGTCGAGGATGGCTTCAGCCAGTTCGGGGCGCTTATAGGTTTCCGCGATATTACCGAGGTAGGGGCCACGCTGGGCGTCATCCTTGCTGACAGTATGGCAGGCCATGCAACCCGCCTGGAGGAAGATCTGCTGGCCCACGGCAGCGTCGCCTTTGGCAGCCAGAACCGCTTGCAGCACTTTGGCTGGATCCATGGTGACCAGCTTGGGACCGGCCGCGGCCGATGGGTCCAATTTCAGGACTTTGACGGCCTCCGCGGCCGCGGCGAGCACGGCGGGATCGGGATCGCTGAGAGCCGAGAGGACGCGGTCGGACCAGGAGCGCTGTTTCGTGAGAACGATGGCGCGGAGGATCTGGGCGCGGCGGGCCGGATCGTTCCATCCTTTATCCAAGGCGGCCTGGGAGAGTTGTTTGGCTTCCGGAGAACCGGAGGTGCGGCTAGCCAGGGCAAGCAGCGCCGCATCGGCCCAGGCAGCTTCGGGGGTGCCGGTTTTTTCGGCAGCCTGTTCGACGAGGGTGTGGTGATTTTCCAGCTTCGGCGCGGCGAGGAAGGCGACAGCGGCCTTGCCGGCTTGGTCGTTTTTGCCCAGGAGGGAGAGCCCGGTCAGGCTGGCGGTGATTCCTTCAGCACTGTCGGCCTTGGCGAGAACGGTGATGGCCGTCAAGCGGTCCTCGGGGCCGGTTCCGGGCTGAGTGGCGGCGGCGATGAGGATGGGGAGCGCTTCAGCGGGGACGCGCTCACTGCGGGCCAGTTGGGAAAGGGCGACCGGCACCATCCTGATGTCCTGCGATGCCATGGTCAGGACCTGGGCGAGGGCGGCATCGTCCTGCATCTTGTGCCGGCTCATTTCGCCGAGGAGGAAGGCAGCTTCATCCTGAGGCGCGTGGGCCAGGGCATCGCGGATGGCTTTGGAAATCAAGTGGGAAGCGTCCCATGCGGCAGCCTGGTAATAGGGGCCGGAGGTGTCAGGGCGGGTGCCCCAGCTATCCCCTTTCCAAGGACCTTCCCGGGCAGAAAGGCGGCATAGCGCAGTGATCAGGCCGCGACGGCGGGCACTGTCCTTTTCCTGCTCCAGGCGGCTCAACAGGGCCTGCACGACCGGCAGGGTGTGGAGGCTCTGCAGCACACGGAGGGCCCCGGTGCGGCGGGCATCGGTGGTGCCCGGGGCATCCACCACAGAAAGGCAGGCGTCGCTGGCTTCCAGGCGGATCAGGCATTGCACCGCGGTGTGGCTGACCGTGGGATCGGCATCGGCGAGCAGTTCCGTCAGGGCCGGTGCGGCCGCCCGGGCATTCAGACGGGCGAGGGCCACGGCAGACTCGATGCGGGTGCGGGGCGCACCGTCCTTCAGACGTGCGGTGATGGCCGCGAGGGTATCTGCGGGGACGGAGTGCCCCCGGTCGGCCAGGGCGCGGATGGCCAGGGGACGCACGGCGGCCTCAGCCGTCAGTTTCGTGAGGAAAGGCGTGGCTTGGTCCCCCTGCCCCTGGGCCAGGGCAAAAAGGGCGGCGGTGCGGCCGGAAAGCGGCGCGTTGGAATCGGCGGCAAAGGTTTCGAGGGCCTTGCTGCAAGCTGCAGTCAGCCCCCGGCGCAGGAGGGTGCGCTGGGCTTCGAGACGGCGGCGGTGGCTGGGGGAGGCCAGCAGTTTGACGAGACCGGCCTCGTCCAATTTAGCGAAATCAGGAAGTGGTTCAGGCTGATAGCCTTTCGGGGTGACCCGGACCACATAGCCCACGTCCTCGCCATTGTAGTTGAAGGAGGCTCCCGCAAAACTGGTGGCGTAAAGATGGCTGGAGGCATCCACGTCCACATCGGTGGCACGGGGGACCCGGATGAATTGGTGCGCTTTGTCGGTGAAGGTGCCGCCCTCCGGCGCAATCTCGTGGCGGAAGATCCATTCCTTGCCCCAATCGGCGGTGAGCGGAACATTTTGATAGCCCGCCGGGAACCCGGGTTCGTCCAGCCATCCGGCCCCGCATCCGGAGCCCCCGCCGTAATTGCCAATCGGCTGGATGGCTTCCTCCCCAAAATTCATGTAAAGGGAGGGATACCCGTGTTCCTCCAGACCGGTGAAATGATGAAACCGCATGTCCCAGCCGCCGCCGTCGTTGGTGTTGTCGCGGGCAAAACCTTCCAAAGTGGGGGACAGGGCAACTTCAAGAATATTGCGCGTGCCACGGGAGTAAACCTGGAGGTCGCTGCCGTCCGGGCGGACCCGCACCACCCCGCCGGCGCGGAACGGCAGTTTTTTCCCGTCGGTGCCCTCTGCTTCCATGAAGCCAAAATCGCCAATGGCCAGGTAAAGCCAGCCATCAATACCGAGGGTGACGCCGTTTGACGTGTGATCGGCCGGACGGTCCTTGAACCCAAAGGCGATATTCTTCACGAGCACTTTCTGCTCATCGGAAACGCCGTCGCCATTGTGGTCGATGAAGGCACTGAGATGCGGCGGGTGCATCAGGTAGACCCGGTCGTGATCCCAGACAAGACCGCGGGGAGAGTCCACGTCCGGAACGAACGCCTTGGCTTCATCGGCGCGGCCGTCACCATCAAGGTCACGCAGACGGACTACGGATCCACGGTGGGGCTTGCGGTCGAGCGACCCGTTTTTGTCGGAACTGATGTAAACCGTGCCGTCCGGTGCCGCGGCGGCATAAACCGGGTAATTGGACTGCGGCGGGCTGGAAAAAACAGTGACCTCGAAACCATCCGGCACCTTCACCTCCGCGAGAATTTTTTTCTCCTTGGTGGCCTGATCGGGGGATTGGGCCAAAACGGCAGGCAGAAAGGCAGCTTGGAGGACGAGCAGAAGCGGGCGGGAACGCATGATGATAATGGAAATACAGGAAAGGAGGCCGGCGCGGACCGTGGGAAGAGAGAGACTTGCCTACGTGGTGCAAGCCTGGATTTTGTCCAATGGGCCGCCTTTTTACCGGAAACAGCCCCCATTTCCCGACATAATAGCCGCCCCGGTCTGCGTCAGGCGGACCTCCAATAAATAAAAGAGCCTCCCGGCGGACCGGGAGGCTCTAGAAGGAATTCAGCAGACCGTGAAGGCCGCCAAAACGGGTCGCTCAGAAGGACACGCTGAGTTTCACGCCGCCGTAGATTTCGTCGTCGGTGAAGTCTTCAGTGGTGTCGAGGGCGATGTTGCCGGCCACGTAGGGAGTCAGGGTGGCGGAGGCGGTCAGCTTGACCGGGAAGGCGAGCGCCAGCTTGATGTGCTGGAAGTCAGCCTCGGTGGAGTAATAGTCCACGCCGTAGGAGATCAAAGCGGAAGGAACGATGCTGAAGTTGTCGGTCACAGCGAAGGGAGCGTCCACGCCGAACTCGAGGTAGGAACCTTCAGCTTCGAAGTCGTAGTAGTAGCCAAAGCCAAGATTGACCGGACCGGCGGCGGCGCCGAGGGTCAAACCAACTTCTTCGGCGCTGTCGAAGCCATTGCCTTCACCGGCGCTGCCATCGAGGAATTCGTAGTGGGTGTAGCCCACGCCGATTTTGGCGAAGCCAGCGTCATAGCTGAAGCCGCCATTCAGATCCAACTCATCATAGCTGATGTCGGCGGAGGAGGTGTACCAGGCACCGAGACCGAGGGACAGGTTGGTGGCGAGAGGCACGGAGATGGCCACTTGACTCCAGACGTTCTGCTCGCTGATCAGGAATCCGCGGAAGAAGTAGTGGGTGTCGTAACCGACGTCGACGGTGGCGCCGACGCTGTCAAACAAGCCGACCGGAGCCGGTGGTGCTGGAGCAACAGGAGCTTTTCCAGTGGTCACAGTCGTGCCCGCAAAAGCGGAAACTGCGAGGGCCAGGCTGCCGAGGATGGCGGCAACCTGAATACTTTGGTTGTTTTTTGTCATGGGTATTACGGTTCCCTTGGTTATTAGGATAGTGCCAAGATCATCTAAAGGAACTTCGACGTCAAGCCGATAAATGGCGGGCGAAGTTTGATCACCAAAAGGGCCACCTTTCGTGAGCAAAAAACCGCAGCCCACCCATTTTCAAAATCTGCCCGGCCAGCCCTTGACGCCGTCCGCCGCGGCCGCACGATGCCCTTAACCATGAAATTGAAGGTCTCCATTGCCCGGCAGGAAATGCAGCTTTTGGACGATGAAGGCCACCCGGTCCGGAGTTGGCCGGTATCCACTTCCCGTTTTGGACTGGGCTCCACCCCGGACAGTAATTTCACCCCGCTCGGCCGCTTCCGGATCGTGCAGAAAATCGGACACGGGTCACCGGAGCGCACGATTTTCCGCAGCCGGCGCAAGGTGGGAACCTGGGACGGTGGCCCCGCCCCCGAAGATTACGTACTAACCCGGATTCTGTGGCTGGATGGACTGGAAGCGGAAAACGCCAACACTTTTTCCCGATACATCTATATTCATGGGACCAATCAGGAGGATCTCATCGGGCAGCCGGCCAGCCATGGCTGTATCCGATTGACCAACCCTGCGGTGGTGGAGCTGTTC
>JAYUWQ010000107.1:0-5552 GCA_043753485.1 bacterium | reverse complement strand
GGCGCTCCCAACAACGTCAAAATGATGCACAAGGCGGCGGAGTATTTCATGCAAATCAATGATCCGGAACGCGCGATCACGGTTTTCAATAACATCCTGAAAGTAGACAACTCCGACGGTGAAGCCCGCCGCGGCGTGACCAATGGGAATGCCCGCCTCTCCATGAATAAACAGAAATGGGAAGGCGGCGACGGCGGCAACTTCCGGGACCTGCTCAAAAATAAGGACAAAGCCAAACAGTTGGAGGACTTGAACCGCATCGGGGCCACCAAGGAGCAAATGTTGGAACAGCTCGGTTATCTTGGCGCGGAATACGAGGTGGACCCTAACAACGTCGACACTTCCCGCCGGATCGGCGAACTCTACGAGCGCCTCGACGATTATGCCAGCGCCCTATCATATTTCCAGTGGGCCCTCCAGCTTAGCAACGGCGACGCGTCCCTTGAAACCAAGGTCCACAAAATCTCCGACCGTCTGGATGAAGCGAATCTCGCGCACCTCCAGACCGTGATCGATGCCGACCCGACCGCCGACACCGCCGAAGCCGCCCGCGAGCAGCTCAAGGAACTGCATCAGCGCCGCATTGAGAAACTGGTTGCTTCCGCACGGGAGCGGGTGGAACGCAATCCCACCGACCCGCAACTCCGCTACGAATTGGGCATCAACCTCTTCAACGCCGGCCATCCCACCGAGGCCATCCCGGAACTCCAGCGCGCCAAGAACAACCCGGCGATCCGCACCAAGGCCATGTTGGCCCTGGCCCGTTGTTACGAAGCCAAAAACATGCTCGACCTCGGCGTCCGCCAGCTCCAGGAAGCTGCCAGCGAAATCCCCACCCTCGACGCCATCAAGAAGGAAGTCCTCTACGTCCTCGGCAACATCCTCGAAAAGATGGGCCGCAAGGACGAGTTCCTCGAAGCCTTCAAGCAGATCTACGAAGTGGACTACGGCTACAAGGACGTCGCCTCCCGCGTGGAAGGCTCCTACTGAACCGTCCCGGTCCGATCCCATCACCCGCAAAGAAGCCCGGCTGGAAACAGCCGGGCTTTTTTGCTCTTCATGGGAATTGCCGGGGCATTTTGTAATTTTACATCCGGCGGTGTCAGCGTAGAGGAGAGCCATGCTGCAGCCAATCCTTGCCGATGCCTACTGGGAGCACCTCTTCAAAGAGGCCCTGCCGGCCACTGTCATCTATTCCTTGGCCGGCATTCTGTTGGCCCTGCTGGCTTTCCGTCTGTTGGATTGGCTGACACCGGGGGATTTGAACAAGAAAATTTTTGAAGAAGGCAATGTCGCCGCCGCGATCCTGGGAGCGGCCCTCGTCCTGGGGATCTGCGCCATCATTGTGGCTGCCATTGCCGGATGAACCCTGCCCGATCCGAATTGATAGACCGCGAAGCCGCCCGGCGCCGCCGCAGCGCTTGGGTGACGATCGGGGTGGCGGCGGCCATCGTCATCGGGGCTCCGGTGCTGTTCTATCAATGCAGCCGGGACGAGGACCCCGTGGTGGAAGGGCAGTCCTACGCCAACAATCATTATGTCCCCGGAGCCGGATATTATCATGCCGGCTATCACGGGTTCTTCCCCTTCCGCTACAATCATTATGACGCCGGGCGCGGCAGCTATTTCTACGGCGGCGGTTGGCATTCCAGCCCGGATACGGCCCGGAATTTGACGTCCTCCGTTCCCAGCCGCAGTGCCGTGGCCAGTGCCAACAACCAATTCCACTCCACCCAGGCATCCCGCCGCGGCGGTTTCGGCCGCACCGGCGGTTTTTTTTCCGGCCGCTCATGATCCGCCACCGCCTGACGCCCCGCCCCGATTGGGAAGTCACCGTCCGCAGTCAGGGCCTCGCGTGGCATCATGATGAGGCGGAGACGCCCTACTGGGATGAGAGCACGGCCTACGAACTCAACGAGGTCGAAGTCGGCCTGCTGGAGGAAACGGCAGCGGAAGTGCATCAGCTTTACATCCAAGCCACGGACCACGTGATTCAAAAAAACCGCTGGGCCGATCTCTGCATCCACCCGGACCATGTGCCGCTGATCCGGCAATCGTGGGAAGAGGACGAATTCACGTTATATGGCCGGTTCGATATGGTGCTGGACCGCTGGGGCCAGCCCATCCTGTTGGAATACAATGCGGATACTCCGACCGCGTTGTTGGAGGCTTCCGTGATCCAATGGCACTGGCTGAAGGACGTGAAACCCGGCTGCGACCAGTGGAACGGCATCCATGAACAATTACTGGCGGCTTGGCAGCGGCTGGCTCCCGGGCACGTGCATTTCGGCTCCATCGCGGATGGCTGGGAGGATGAAATCACCGCCGCCTATCTGGAGGATACCGCCCGCCAGACGGGGTTGCCCACGTCGCGCCTCGCCATGGCTGCCATCGGGTGGAATGAGGCGGAGAGGAGCTTCACCGATGAGGAGGAAATCCCCATCTGCACCCTTTTCAAACTCTATCCCTGGGAGTGGATGCTGCGGGAGGAATTCGGCAAACACATCGCCGCATCGAAGTGCCGGTTTCTGGAGCCCCCGTGGAAACTGCTCTGGAGCAACAAAGCCATGCTGGCCATCCTGTGGGAGTTGTTTCCCTCCCATCCCGCGCTGCTGCCCTGCTATCGCGAGGCCGGATTGCTGGGCGATACCTACGTCAGGAAACCCGTTTTCAGCCGCGAGGGAGCCAATGTCAGGATCGTGAAGCAGGGCAAAGTTTCCGACGAACAGGACGGCCCCTACGGCGCGGAAGGTTTTGTTTACCAGGCCCTCGCTGAAAATGAATCCCATGAAGGAAATTGGCCGGTGCTCGGCGTCTGGATGATCGATGGCACTCCCGCCGGTCTCGGCATCCGCGAGGACTCCCAACGCATCACTGCCAACACTTCCCGTTTCGTCCCGCACTGGATCATGCCTCCTACCTGACCCCATCCGGCAACGGGCCGCATGGCGGAAAATAGCCGGGTTTTTTCTGGCCAAAGGTGCGCCGTGCTCCCACGTTGACACGCTCCACCATGAAACCGAAAGGCCCCAAACGCTACAAATCGGAACGGCTGGATGCCTCCGCCATTACGCCCGAACTGGCTTTGGAATGGCGTGCGCCCCGCTTCGGCACCGAGAATCCCCAACGGATGAACAATCCCCTTTGGGAAGGGCTGGTTAAAACCCGCATTAATGCCTATTCGGCAGGAGATCGTTTCGGTTATCCCTCCCCTTTTGATGCCGGCCCTGCATGGTGCTTCGCCCGATTTGGCCAATCCGTCACTCCCTTGCCGGATGGGCGGCTGATTTTGAGCGCGGGAGAACATGAGGATTCCTACGATCCGGATTTTCACATCTACAACGACGTCACGGTGTATCATCCCGACGGAAAACTGGATCTTTTCGGTTATCCAGAGACGGTTTTTCCTCCGACCGATTTCCACACAGCCACCCTGCTGGATGACCTGATCATCGTGATTGGCAATCTGGGTTACCCTGACAACAGGCAAGCCGGCATCACCCAAATCGCCGAGCTCGATTTGAAGACGTTTGCCATCCGTTTGATTTCCTCCACCGGCACGCCGCCCGGGTGGATCCACAAGCATATTGCGGAACTGACACCCGACCGGAAGTCCATCCAAGTGCGGGGTGGCTTGATTGATCCTGCGGACAAAGACAGGCCCAGTCTGCTGGAAAACCCAGACGCTTGGTCCTTGGACCTCGGCACCTGGACGTGGACCAGACTGACCGAACACCCATGGGAACGGCACGTCTTTTATGCGGAAGGCGTGCGGTGGCTGCCGCTTCGGCAAATCGACAGTCTGTCAATCTCCATGAAATATAATTGGGGCAGCAAACTGGATCCGGAAATTCCCACACCCGAACAAACCGTCCCTGCGGAAAAATGGGAAGAGTTCCAAGACCGCTTTGGAACCACAAATCCCACGGCCCAAGCCGAAGCAGCAGGCCTTTATGCCGAAGGCTGCAACCCCGACCTGGACGTCTTCGGGCAACTCAACCAGCCTGCCTTGCCCCACACTGTGATACCGGAACCGGAATCACCCGATGAGGAAGCGGAGGAGGAATATGATGAAAACGGCCCTTATGACTGGGACGAGGAAGACTATAGCACACCCGGCGATGTCTTCGACGGGACCCGCATCTCCGTGAACGGCGTGGTCGTGCGTTACACAGACAACAGGAATCAGATCGTTCTGACCGTCGAAGGCAAGCTCCCTCCGGAAACCGTCAGGATCCTGATCGGTGACCTGCGCGGGAAGCTGGAGATTCTCCTCAACCGGCCTGTTATCACCCAGCGATTGTAGCCGCGGGACCATCATGCCTTAAACAGGCGCAGTGCGGCTGTTCTCAATCAGGAAAGGTGGACCGCACGCTCAGGCCGAGCCGGGTCGAGATTTTGCGGCGGTTGCGGGCGAGGTAGTGGACGGCGGCTTTGGCGTGTTTCCGCCAAGCGGGGCGGGCGAGGCGGATGGCCCAGCGGCGGTAATCGCGCAGGGCCCAGAGGATGGTGATCCAGGCGCTGTCGCCGCAGTAGATGTCGCCGGTATCGCTCATGGCGATGACCTGCCGGGCGGGGTCCAGCCGGGCGAGAGCGGGGAAGACGGTGTGAAGCCGGACATCCTGATAAGGGACGAAGACGAGCGGGACGAACTGGGCGAGGCCGGCGAGATGGGCGCGGGCTTTGGCGCAGAGACCGCACTCGCCGTCGTAGAAGACAAAGAGGGCTTTCATGGGAGTGGAAAATGGGGAAGAAAGGAGAGGCGGAGGAGGCCGGGGCTTCCTCCGCCGGGTTTGGTTATTGGTGTTTATGCCTGGCCCCCGCGCACTGGTGGCAGGGTGGCTTTGGCAATGACCTCGGCGAGGGTTGTCACCGGGGCGACGGGAGGGGGCGCGGTGTCGAGTTCGGCATTCCGGCGCAGGTGTTCGAAGACATAGAGATTGAAGAAGTGCATCGCCCCCAGCACGAGGAGCACGATGCCCAGTTTGTCCGCCACCGCTTCAATGACGCCCTGACCGTCCGCCACCTTGCCGGTGAGCCTGAGATACAGGGCGACAAATCCGAGATTCACCAGATAGAAGCCGACCACCAGCAGATGGTTCACGCTGTCCGCCAACGCTTCATTTCCCTTGAAGGCCGCCACGAGGAAGATGCGGCCATTGCGGTGCAGGGTGCGGGCCACCCAGACCGTCAGCAGGAGGCTGAGGGCGAGGTAGAGGGTGTAGGTGAAGATCATGTGGTTCATGGTTGGGGATCTGGTGGGTGGTGAACCGGAAAGCCGGTGGCTTTCTTTCGTTAATTTCCGTTTAAACCGAAATTACCGAAAGTAAAGGCCGGAAACCAGCCTTTCGCGGATAAACTCCTGCCAAGGACTGGGTTTGGGCAGGACAAGCCCTGGGGAGGCTCATGACTGGCGGGCGGGGAGGATCACCGTCCGCCGATGGTGCGACGGACAAAATCGACCACGGCGGGGCCGGCCTTTTTGTCGGAACGGCTCAGCGTCAACACGATGCGGCCGTGGCTCTGAGCGCGCACTTCCAGCAGGGTGGAGG
>JAYUWQ010000106.1:0-2256 GCA_043753485.1 bacterium | reverse complement strand
CGGTGAGCATGGCGAAGGCTTCGGGCGTGAGCTTCAATTTTTCCGCGCCGGACTCCGCGCTGCGCGGCCAGGAGTATGTCCCCTTTTCCAAACGTTTGAGGCCCGCAACACACTGCGACAGGAAGCAACGTCGTTGATATTCATAGGTTGAGGAGTTGAGTGTCGTGGTCAAATGGGGCGGATTTACCGGTTCTGGCCTGCTTGGCATAGTCTCGGACGGCGGGCAGCTCCAGATCCGCGTCGGCGATCATCCACGGAGCGTTTTTGGCGGCCTGTTTCGCAGGGAGGATTTGGTTTCTGATCATCGTCCTGATGACGCAAAGGCTGACACCCAGCAGCTTGGCGGCTTCCGACATGGTCTTCCATGTGCGGGGTTCGGATTTTGAGAACACGGGGATGCTGTTCTCCCGCCTGAGGTTCTTGACCCGGGTTTCGTTCCAGCTGTTGCCCTTGCCAGTCAGCTGGCCGGATCGATTGAGCATGCTGGCGATATAACCGTCGTTCCAACCCTTCGCCAATTCCCTGACCAGTTCGACAACGTTGGAGTCGGTGGCGTTGCTGTTCTTTCCAGTCTGGTTTTTGCGGACGCGCAATGGGGTATGCACGCCGCCAGCCCAGTGGATCTGCATTTCGATGTGGCCGCTGTCATGATTGACGTCGACGACGACTTCGTTGATCACGGTTCTGAGAACACGCTTTTTCAGGTCCACGGGAGTTGAGGCTTCGTTCCAGAGGGCTTGGAGGTCGGCCCCCAGCGTGGTTAGCCGTTCCCGTTGGGATTCGGTGAGGGAGTGATCCGCCTGGCATTCCGCGTCAAGACGGCCTTCCAGTCCGGCGACCTGGACGAGTGCCGCGTTCCAACGGTTTTCCAACTCCGCCGCCACCAGCCGGTTTTCGGGATCGGCGGCATCATATTGGCGGCGGGCACGGGCGACTTCGTATTTGGCTTTCTCAAGAGCCAGTTCGAGGGCTTTGCGCTTTTGATTCCGCTCTTCGTGGGACGTTTCCAATACCTGCAACGACGCTTCCACTCCCAGCGGCTGGCACGCTTCGAGAACGACCTCGACGATGGCCTTTTCGACGCGCCATGCCGCGAAGGTCAGACAGGACGGTGCCCCCTGTTCGCGGTTGCCTGTCATGCACCAGTAGCGCGGTGCCTTGCCGTGGCCGCCCCGATAGGCGACGTGGAGCTTGTGGCCGCAGCGCGCACAGCGGAACAGGCCCGCGAGCAGCGCAGTGCCGCTGCGGGCCGCCCCGGTGCTGGACTGATGCGATTTGGTTCGGTTTGACACGAGCTTCTCCAGGTTCGCCTGATAGTCCTCCCATTTGATGTATCCCTCATGATGGTCTTTTAGCAAGACCTGCCACTGATCCATTTCAACACGGTGGCCGCTGGTTTTGAGCGATCTGCCATCAACCACCTTGGAGCGCAGGCCTGAGCGTCCCCAAGCGAAAGCCCCGGCATAGGTGGGGTTCTTCACCAGCCGCAGCAATTGTTGATAGTCCGGCAGCTTCCATTCCAGCGATTCGCTGCCCTCACTAATGCGGGACACGGGAATGAGGATCTTTTCCTGATGATGCCATAACAGCACCTGCCTCAGGGAGGAACTGCTTTTCAGCCGCAGGAAGAAGTCGCGGATCGCTTGCTGGACCTGGCGGTCCGGCGTCATTTCAATTCCGCTATCCCCCTTGCGGACAAAGCCCACCGGCACGCGGGTCATCACCTCGCCGCGCATCGCCTTCTGGCGGTAAGCCTCCTGGGCGCGCTGCCGCAGCAGGCCAAGCTCAAACTCGCTCATGGTGCCTTTCAGTCCCAACAGCAGGCGGTCGTTGAGCAGACGGGGGTCGTAAATCCCGTCGGCGTCCACCACCAGAGTGCGCGTCAGCACGCACAGGTCAATGAGGTGATGCCAGTCCCGGTTATTGCGGGCCAGGCGGGAGGCTTCCAGCGCGAACACCGCGCCAACCTCTCCATTGCACACGGCGGCGAGCAGCCGGCTGAAGCCGGGCCTTTGTTGGGTCCCGGCCCCGGAGACTCCCAGATCATCATCCACCACCACCACGGAGCCGAATCCCAGTGCGCCGGCGCGCTCCCGGAGGGCATACTGACGCCGGTTGCTTTCCACGTTGTGCTGAACCTGTTGGAGGGTGGACTGGCGGATGTAAATGTAGGCGGCCCGGTCGAGGTGAGCTGCGGTTATTTTGTCGTTCATGGCTGGATAGGGTTTTTGGGTTCGTTTTTGTGGTTGATGGCGC
>JAYUWQ010000105.1:0-2261 GCA_043753485.1 bacterium | reverse complement strand
GGGCCTGGGCGTGGCGGATCACGTTGTGCAGCGCCTCGCGGAATGCCAGGAAGAGGCTGTGACGGCATTCGGCCGTGAGGGGCCAGGCGGGCAGATGGCCGGGCGCTTCAAGGCGGAAGCGGAGGTTGGCGGTTTTGAGGAATTCCTGGGCGGTGCTGCCGATGTAGCCGACCAGACTATCCAGCGAATCGTGCCGGGGATCGACCGCCCAGACGATTTCATCCATGGCGCGGGTGAGGTCATCGGCGGCGCGGCGGATGGATTCCACGTCAGCGGAGGCTGCACTGGCGGGAGGCAACTCGCTGCGGGCGGACTCGCTGAGCAGCATGATGCGGGTGAGGCCGCTGCCGAGGTCGTCGTGGATATCCCGGGCGATGCGGGCCCGCTCGCGTTCGAGGGCGTGCACCCGTTCCAGCCGTTCGAGGCGTGCGGCATTGCGCCGCCGGGCAGTGGTCCAGCCGAGGGTGGCGAGGGACAGGGCGGCGAGGGCGGTTCCCAGACCTTGATAGAGACCGCGTTGCCACCAGTAAGGAAGGAGCTGGAAGGAGAGGGTGGCCGGGAAAGGATTCCACACGCCATCATTGTTGCAGGCCATGACCTGGAAGGTGTAGGAGCCCGGTGGAAGATAGCGGTAGGACGCGGTGCGCTCGCTGCCGGCTTCCTGCCAGGCGGTTTCCAGGCCATCCAGCCGGGTGCGGAAGCGGACGCGGTCCGGGGCGGTAAAGCTGAGCGCGGTGTAGGCCAGGCCGACGCGCTCCACGCCCGGCCCCAGTTGCATGATGCCGGATGTCAGGGGGAGGGAGCGGCCATCGAGGAGGAGGGACTCCATGATGACGGGAGGGGGCAGGGGATTGAGGACGATTTTCCCGGGATCGACGATGGCGATGCCTTTATTGGTAGGAAACCAGAGTTGACCATCCGGGCCGGGGCAGGCTCCGGGCTGGCCGCCACTGGTGCATTCCACGGCGGCCATGCCATCGGAGCGGCGCAGCGTCAGGGCATTGAGCTGAGGGAGCCGGCCGGCGGCACAGGCCTCCAATTCCGCCAGGCTGAGCCGGCACAGCCCGCCATAAGTGCCGAGCCAGAGGTAGCCGTCAGGTCCGGACAGAATCTGGGAAACCACGTTATGCGGCAAGCCCTGCGCCGTGGTGAAGCGCGCCGCCTGGCCGTCCTTCAGCCGCAGCAGGCCCCCGCCTCCGGTGCCCAGCCAGACGGTGCCATCCGCGTCTGCCAGCACGGTGAGCACGGCATCGCCAGGCAAACCATGACGCCGGTCGTAGAAGTCCTCCTTGCCCCCGGAGCGGTGCAGCAGGCGGCCGTCATTCAGGCCGATCCATAGACCGCCGGAGGAATCCTCGCTGATGGCCCGTTGCCCGGGCGGCGCGAAAAATCCGCCATCGTCGGCCTTGGATTGCCAGCCGTCCGCCGTGAGTCGGTGCAATGGACCGGCCCCGCCGGCCCATACGGTGCCATCCCGGGTGACGCGCAGCACGGTGGCCCGGGGAGATCCAGCCGGCCAGCCGGGAGCCGGAGAGAAGTTGTTATCCGGGCCGCGGAGAAACAGCCCGTGACCCCAGGTGCCGGCCCAGATCCGGCCCTGCTGGTCCTGGTTGACCGTCCAGATGTAACGGGTGGGCAGGCTTTCCTGACGGATAAAGGCGCTCCCTTCCCCGGGAGCGCGGAGGAAAAGGCCGCCTCCTTCCGTGGCGACCCAAAATGAGCCATCTGCCGCCGGGAGCAGGCTCAGGATATTGTGTTGGGCCGCGTTGGGCGGTGCGGCCCCGGACTCCACCGTCAGCATCCGCACCCGGCGGGACCGCAGGGCGACTAATCCGCCGCCGCCGGTGCCCAGCCAGAGATTTCCCTCCCGGTCTTCCGTGGCGCTGCGGATCCAGTCGTGCGGCAATCCATTCTGCTGGCTGTAACGGCGGAAGGGCTTCCCGGGAATCCCCAGCGCCACCCCGCCATCCACCATGCCCGCGAGCAGGCGCCCATCCTTCAGTTCCTGCAGGACGCTGACAAACGGGTAGTCCGGTCCTTCCGCAGGATTCCACGGGCAGGGTCCGAGGTCTTCCACCCACCCGCCATCCTGCCAACGGCGCAGCTTCAGTTCCGAAACCACCCAAAGCCCCCCCCGCTGCGCGGCGGCGGCCCGTTGCAGGCCCCAGCCATCCCGGGTGAGGCCGGTCGCGGCAGGCACGAGGCCGCTTGGTTTCACTTCCGAAAATCCGTAGCGATGCGTCAGCCACAGCGATCCGGCT
>JAYUWQ010000104.1:0-2262 GCA_043753485.1 bacterium | reverse complement strand
CTTTGCGGTACCCGGCAAAACCCGCAGCGGCGGGGAACGCGGGGAATGCCAAAATGCCCACCACCCCCACGATCCAAAAATTTGGGCTTTTGGCCCGGCTCCGGGGGGCTGGCGTTGGCAGACAAGCCGGAGCGCCCGGCGGCAGGGCTGGCGGGCAGTCCGGCCGGTTGCGGAGGAGGCTGGCTCATGAGAGGGAGAAAATTGACAGGTTCAATCCGGCAAGGCGGGTCCGGTATTCTGATACAAACGATTTTACAGGGCCGGGCCTTGGAGTCGGGCCCCGGCCACTTTCCGGCCGCGCACCCAAGCTCCCCGCAGGGCATGTGGCCCGCCGCGGTAGATCATCAGCGCCGCAATGGCTTCCGGTGCAGGGTCGGGGGTGGTGAAACGGCCTTGCAGGGGCAGCACGGCGTTGAGATCAAAAACCGTCACGTCCGCATCCATGCCGGGCGTCAGGGTGCCGGTGACGGCAGCCTGGCCGGTCACATCGGCCCCGCCCGCGCTGGCCAGGTATAACGTTTGGCCGGGGGTGAGTTCCGGGACGGCGGGATCGTGGAACCGGCGGGCTTTCTGCGTTTCGATCGCGGAACGCATGACTTGCCAGAGGTTGAGTTCCGGGCCGCCGGCCACATCGGAGCCGAGGCCGATCCGGAGGCCATAGCCGCGCAGCCGGTTCAGCGGACACAGGCCACTGTTCAGAAAAAAATTGGAGGTGGGGCAGTGCGCCACGGTGCTTCGCGTGGCGGCCAGAAGATCCAGCTCCTCCGGTCCTGGATGCACACAATGTCCCAGGACCGAGCGCGGTCCGAGCAGCCCATGGCGCCGGTAGACGTCGGTGTAACTGGCGGCTTCCGGGAAGAGGGTCCTGACGTAATCGATTTCCGCGTGGTTTTCGGAAAGGTGGGTTTGAATGGCACAGCCGGTTTGGTCTGCGAGAGCCCCGGCGGCGGCCATCAGCTCGCGGGAACAGGTTACGGCAAAGCGGGGCGAGACCACATATTCCAGCCGCCCGGCATCGCGGCCATGCCAGGTGGTGATCAGTTCGCGGGTTTCCGCCAGGGAAACCTCCCGGGTGCGGGCGGCGGGCCATTGGGCGCCGAATCCATAGCTGTCCACGTCCATCATTACCTTGCCCATGAGGACGCGCAGGCCACTGCGTTCGGCGGCGGCGAAGGCGAGGTCGGTGCTGTCCTGCCAGACCGCACCATACAGCATGGCGGTGGTGGTACCTTGCGCCGCGATTTCGGCGAAGAAGGCATCCAGTTCTTCGCGGAGACCGGGGCGCGGGCTGGTAAAGGCCTGTTCGGCCGGGAAGATATGCCGTTTCAGCCACGGGAGCAGTTCCGACTCCACCCGGCCGACCACGGGGTATTGTGGGACGTGGGCGTGGACATCGATCAATCCCGGCATGACCAACCAGCGTTGTCCCTGGGGGGCCCGATGCCATGCGGAAGCAGGCCAATCCGGAACCATGGAGCGGACTTCGTTTTCTGGTCCGGCCGCGAAAATCCGGCCGTTCCGGATGGCCACCGCCCCGTGCTCAAAATGGCGCAGCAGGCCCCACTCCGGGGCGTCGAGCACATACCCACAAAGGACAAACCCACCGGGTGATGCTGCGGAGTCAGTAGATATAGACATGGATTCGTGTGGGTGGTAGCACAGGCTGCGCCGGCTGGCATGCGGTTTCCCCCGGGGGATCCGGCACGCGGTCTGCTTGATGGGAGGCGTTGCTCGGGCAGGATTTGTCCACTTGAGTGCGGACACCAGGCGGGCGACTCCATCCTCATTTATTATGGCCGACTCCACTTCGCGCTCATCCCTGCCACCCATTGGGATTCTCGAGTCCCTGCCGGAAAGTGCCCGGGCTGCGCTGGCGGCTTCCGGGAAATTTGCCAATCTGCCTGAGGGATTTTTCCTCATGAAACAGGGCGAGCGGCAGGATCTCCTGTGTATCCTGATTTCCGGAAAGCTCTCGGCCACCGCCCACTCGGACGCCAGTATTGTGGAACTTGGAATGATCATGCCCGGCGAAAGTGTCGGCGAGATGAATGTGATCGACCCCAAAAAGGCCAGTGCCGACGTGAAGGCGGTCCTGACGTCGCGGGTGTGGAGTATTTCCAAGGAAGCGCTCGACTGCTATCTGGAGGAGAATCCAGTTTACGGGGTGCAGCTGCTGCGCAGTATTTCCACGCAGCTCTGCCGGCGCATCCGCCGGAACAGTGACAAGATGCTGCGCCAACTGGAGACAGCGTCCACCATTTA
>JAYUWQ010000103.1:0-2262 GCA_043753485.1 bacterium | reverse complement strand
GGAAATCCTGACGGCTTTCGCGGACAGCATTTCCGCCCTCCAACGGGGTGGTTTTTTCCCGCGTCCCGAAGCGGTCACGGCTCCGCTGATCCCCGCGCAGCAGGAAATGTTTCTCGCTTCCCGCATCAGTCCGGAGGCTTCCCTGGCGTGTCATGAGTCGCTGACGGTTGATTTTTCCGGCCCATTGCAGCCCGCCGCCCTGGAAGCGGTCTTGCAACAACTGGCCCGCCGCCATGAGTCCCTGCGCACCGGATTTGATGCTGCTGGCGGACAAATGATCATCCGCCCCGGCGGCACGTTGCCCCTGGTGCAGGAGGATCTCTCCAGCCTACCGGAGGAGGAGGGCGTCCGGCGGGTTGAGGAGGCCAGCCGACGGGAGTTCCTCACTCCCTTCGACCTGGCCCACCCCCCTTTGATGCGGGCTCTGCTGCTCCAGTCAGGTCCGGACCGTCACCGTCTGATCCTGACCGCGCACCATATCATCTGCGATGGCTGGTCGTATGGGGTTCTGATGCACGAGTTGCCGTCCTTGTACCGGTCGGCCTGCGGCGAACCTCTGCCCGCATTGGCTCCGGCTCCGTCCTATGCGGCCTATGCCGAAACCCGCACCGGCGCGGCACGGCGCGGTGAGTTCGATGACGCCCGGACGTGGTGGCGCCGTCAGTTCGCCACCCTGCCACAGCCGTTGGAATTGCCGGTTGATCTGCCGCGCCAGGCGGATACTCCTTTGCATGCCGATGCCGTGGAGATTTTCCTGCCGGCAGCCCTCTCCACACGGCTGCGGAACTTCTGCCGGGACAACAAAATCACCCCCTACGTGGCCCTCCTGACGGCGTGGCAATGCCTGCTCAGCCGCCTGACCGGCCAGGACGATCTGGTGATCGGCACTCCGATGGCCAATCAGCCGGCCACCGGGAATCCCGGTCTGGTGGGGCATTGCGTGCAGTTCCTGCCCCTCCGCCTCACTCTCCAGGAAGGCAGCACCTCCACCTCGCTGCTGGCCTGGACCCGTCAGCAGTTCCTCGCCGCGCAGGAACACCTCGACTGCACCCTGGGCGAGGTGCTGGACCTGTTGCCCGGCCTGGCCGCCGCCGGGCGGTCACGCTTTGTCAGGACCACCTTCACCCTCGAACCCGCCGCGGAAGCACTGGAGCTGGGGGGAGGAGTGCATGGCGAATTCCAGCTCAATGCCAAACGCCGGCTGGCCTTTGATCTGAGCCTGTTTGCCTTCCAGACCGCTGAAGGGTTCCGCCTTCTCTGCGTCTACCGGAACCAGCTTTTCCACCAGTCCACCGTGCAGCGCTGGATGCAGCACTATCTGGTTTTGCTGGACGGCATGATCGCGGCCCCGGCCACCCCGGTGCGGCAATTGCCCCTGCTTTCCGCGGCCCAGCGGGAGCAGATCCTCACCACTTTCAACGAAACCGGATGCGCTCCGCCTCCGGCCCGGCCGGTGGCGGCGCTTTTTGAGGAAATCGCCGCCGGCCGCCCTGACGAGCCCGCGATTCTCCAGGAAGACCGCGTCTGGACTTATGGCCACCTGAATGCCACCGCCAACCGGATCGCCAGCATTCTCACTGCCAACGGAGTCGCCCGCGGGGACCGGATTGCGGTCTATGCCGGCAAATCCTTCGAGCTCGTGGTAGGCCTGCTGGGAATCCTCAAAGCCGGGGCCGCCTACGTGCCGGTGGATCCCTCCTATCCAAGGGAACGCGTGGAATTCCTCCTGCGGGACGCCGGCATCCGCCTTGTCCTGACGGATTCATGGCATGCCCCGGCCGTTCCCGGCGGCATCCAGACGCTGCTGCTGGAGGATGCCATCCAGGGTGAAGACCGCGGCAACCCCGACCCGGGCACCGGGCCGGAAGACATCGCCTATCTGATCTATACCTCGGGCTCCACCGGCCTGCCCAAAGGCAATCCCGTGCCCCACCGCGGCATCGTCCGGCTGGTCCGGAACACCAACTATGCCGTGCTCGACGACCAGCAGACCTTCCTGCTCGCGGCCGCCCTGTCATTCGATGCCAGCACCCTGGAACTGTGGGGCCCGCTGCTCAATGGCGGCCGCCTCGCCCTGCTGCCTGATGGACAGATGTCCCTCGAAGCCATCGGTGACGCCATCCGCCGTCATGGCGTCACCACCCTCTGGCTCACTTCCGGTCTTTTTTCCATGATGGTCGATGAGCGGCTGGCCGACCTGAAATCCCTCCGGCAACTGCTCGCCGGCGGCGATGTGCTCTCGCCCGCCCATGTCCGCAAAGC
>JAYUWQ010000102.1:0-5581 GCA_043753485.1 bacterium | reverse complement strand
CCGTGATCGACATCCCGGCCCAGGAGAATATCCGCGTCCTGACCGGAGATGTGATTGCGATGGTGATCGGACCCCGGGACGGCAACCACAGTTGCGATCTCACCGCCGTCGATCTGGTGCTGAACGATGGGACAATGGAATGGGACCTCGCCAAGGACATCTCCCCCAACATTCTCGAAGGCAATCCCCATGCCGACCGCCATGGCAACCGGCAGGTCTGGCACTTTGTCAGCGAACCGGCGGCGCAGGAAACCGCTCCGATGATTCCCGTGGGTTCCTTGCTCGCCAAGTGGCGCAAAACCACCGATGCGGCCCAGCGTGAACGGCTGGCCGCGCAGGTGCAGGCGTTGTTCACAAGCGGGCCGGGCACCCTTGCGGTCGATTCACCGGACCGGGCACTGCACACCCAGCTGCTCTCGTTCAATGGCCCGATGCTCGCGGCGGCGTTGCGTTCCGTCCCGGAGCCTGGCGCCGGGGTTCCGCCATCGCCGTATGGCCTGGACCGGTCGAAATTCACCGGGACAAATCTCCCCGTGCAGGCTCCATCGTTGGTCGAAGTGCGGCTGCCGGGATGGCTGGGCGAAGGCGCGGAGCTGGTCGTGACCGGCCGGCTGCAATCGGCCGAAGGCAGTGTGCAGATGCAGCTGCTCACCACAAAACCCGCAGATCTCTCCGGCATCGCCGCGGGCAAGGCGGAAACGTCCGTCGCGAATGGCCAGTGGTCCGATAACAACCTGCGCACGATCCTCAGCGCGCCGGTCATCGTGAATGACGGCAGTGCCGCCAGGCAACGTTTTGCATCCGCCTTTGATGACTTCCGAGCCCTCTTTCCCATCGTGCTCTGTTATTCCAAGATCGTCCCGGTCGATGAAGTGGTGACCCTGACACTGTTCCATCGCGAAGATGAACATCTGAAACGTCTGATGCTGGATGAAGCGCAAATCAAAACATTGGACCGCCTCTGGGACGAGTTGCGGTTTGTCAGTGAGTCTCCCCTGAAGCAGGTCGATGTTTTTGAACAGCTCTATCAATTTGCCACGCAGGACGCCAGCCCCAGTGCCTTTGAGCCGATGCGGGAACCCATCAGGCGCGGGGCGGAGGCTTTTAAACAGCAGCTCGTCCAGGTCGAGCCGGTGCAGGTGCAGGCGGTGCTTGATTTCGCCACGCAGGCCTGGCGCCGTCCGCTCAGTGAGGCGGAGCAAACCCAGCTGCATGCGCTCTATCAGAAGCTGCGCACCCAGGAGCTGCCCCACGCGGCGGCGGTGCGCATGCTGATCGCCCGCGTGCTGGTGGCACCGGCCTTTCTGTATCGTGGCGAAAAAGCCGCGTTAGGAGTGGAAGCTGCCCCGGTGAACGATTGGGAACTGGCCACGCGTCTCGCTTATTTCCTCTGGTCGTCCTCACCGGATGAGGAATTGCGCACCCTCGCCGGCAGTGGCCGGCTGCACGAACCCGAAGTGCTCCTGGCACAAGCCCAGCGGATGTTGAAGGATCCCCGGGTGCGCCGCCTGGCCACCGAGTTCGGCTGCCAATGGCTGCATGTGCGCGAGCTGGAAACCCTCGATGAAAAAAGTGAGCGGCATTTCCCCACCTTCCTCGCGCTGCGCGGCGCCATGCAGGAGGAGGCGGTGCGCTTCTTCATGGATCTGTTTCAGGAAAACCGCTCCGTGCTGTCGATCCTCGACTCCGACCACACCTTCATGAATGGGGCGCTCGCCCAGCACTACGGCCTCGAAATCAAAGGCGAAGACTGGCAGCGGGTCGATGGCCTGCGGGCCAAGGGGCGCGGGGGGATTCTGGGTTTTGCCGGCACCCTGGCCAAACAAAGCGGAGCCTCGCGCACCAGTCCGATCCTGCGGGGCACCTGGCTCAGTGAGGTCATCCTCGGCGACAAGCTGCCCAATCCTCCCAAGGGGGTGCCTGTCCTGCCCGAGGAAGCCCCGCAGGGCCTGACGGAACGCCAGTTGACGGAGCGGCACAGCAGCGACCCGAAATGCTCGGGCTGCCATCTCCGGGTGGATCCGTTTGGATTTGCCCTCGAAGGCTTCGATGCCCTCGGCCGGGCCCGCACCATCGACGCCTCGGGTCTCTCCATCGACGCGAACACCAAACTGCCGGACGGCACCCAGGTTCAAGGGCTCGACGGCCTCCGCAACTGGCTGGTCACGACGCGACGCGACGAATTCCTCCGCCAATTCTGCCGGAAACTGCTGGGCTACTCGCTCGGCCGCGGGGTGCAACTTTCGGATATGCCGCTGCTCGATGAAATGGTCGCCGGGATGAAAGCTGGCGACCTCCGCGTGGGTACCCTGATCAATCAAATTGTGCTCAGCCCGCAATTCCGGGAAGTGCGGGGACGGGACTATATTTCCAAACACTGAATTCCATGAACAACCACCGTTATTCACGTCGTGCCTTCCTCCGCGGGACAGGCGTTGCCATGGCGCTGCCCTGGCTGGAATCGCACACTGTCTGGGGCGATGAACCGACCCGCGACAAGCCGGCCAGTGAGGCCCCAGTGCGGCTGGCGGTTTTGTTTTCAGGAAATGGATTCCACTCCCGGGAATGGTGGGCGAAGGGGGAAGGGAAGGCGATGGAACTGGGCAAGGTGCTCGCTCCCCTGCATGAGTTCCGCGAGAAGCTGCTCTTTGTCAGCGGGCTTTATCATGAGGAAGCGCGAAAGGGGAATATCCACAGCTCGCAGACCGGGAATCTGTTGTCAGGAGCGCCGATTGCTTCGGGCGGCGAGATCCGTTCGGGCACGAGTTTTGATCAGGTGCTGGCACAATCTTACGGACGCTCCACCAAGGTGCCGAGTCTGGTGCTGGGCTGCGAGCGGTCGAATCCATCGGTGCACAAGAACTACTCGATGCTATACAGCTCCCACATCTCATGGAGTTCGCCGACCACCCCCACGCCGCTGGAACTGTATCCGGCGCTGGCCTTCGACCGGCTCTTCAAGGATGAGGTCGCGCCCGGGGACAAGAGCGTGCTGGATGCGGTGATGGAGGATGCCCAGGATTTGCGGCGGCACATCAGCGGCAGTGACCAGCGCAAGCTCGACGAGTATCTCGATTCCGTGCGGGATGTGGAGAAACGCATCGACAATGCGGGCAAGCGCGGCGAACTGCAGGGTTGGCGGCCCACCCTCGATAAACCGAACATCAATCGTCCGGCTGACGGCATCCCGCAGGACATCGGGGAACACATGAGGCTGATGTGTGATCTGCTGGTGCTGGGTTTCCAGACCGACACCACCCGCATCACCACCCTGAAGCTGAACAATGACCACAGCGCGCTGCGCTTCCCCAACCTGCCCAGCGTGCAGCAGGCCGGGCACGGCATCGACTACATGATCCATCACCTGCTCTCGCACTCCGATGCGGACGACTGGCTGAGGGTCAACCAGTTCTTCATCGGGCAGTTGGCGTATATCGCGGGCAAGCTGGACGCCATCCAGGAAGGCCCGCGCACCCTGCTCGACAACACCATGCTGATGCACTGTTCCAGCATGATGGCCGGGGCGAAACATGACAACGATCAGCTCCCTGTCATCGTGCTGGGCGGGGCGGGAGGCCGCATCAAGGGCGGGCGGGTGATCGACAAAAAGGACCAGCCCGACCGCCAGTTGTGCCGCTTGTTCATGTCCATGATGGACAAGATGGACGTCCGTCCGAAGACCTTTGGCGATGCGAAGTCGATGCTGGAGGAAGTGTGATGCCGCTATCGTTTCGGGATAGCGCGGAAGCCATGGGGTGGCCGACAGGAGGATTGCATGTCGTGAGGTTGGCTGCTAGCCTCCCGGATATGGCCAAACCTTTCCTGCCCGGAGTCATGCTGTTGATCTGTGCTGCCGCAGTGGCGCAGGGCGCGAAAGTTTATTATGTGAACCAGCCGGAAGGAGTGCCGGGCACGGGGCAGGCGGGGGTGATCGTGGCGGTGAATCCTGACGGAACCGGCCTGGCCACGCATTACACGGCAGCCGGCCCCACCGATCTGCGGGGCATCGCGGTGGATCCTGAGAATAATCGGCTGTTTTTCGCCTACTGCGAATTGGCGGGCGGAGTAAACCCGGTGCAGGTTTCGCTGCGCACGCTGCCGCTGGTGATTCCGGGAGGTGGAGCCACGCCGGTGACGATCCTGACCTTGCCGGACGGCACGCCGGGGAGTGCGGGAAATGCCGTGGCTGATGTGGAATACGACCGCACGCAGCAGCAGGTTTATTTTTCCCAGCCGGGGATGAAGCTGCTGCGCCGCTGTGACCCGGCGGGAGGTAATTTGACCAACGTGCTAGTGCATCCGGTGGCCGGGGTCGCGCTGCGCGATGTGGGGCCGTATTTTTTCGGGCTGGATCTGGTGAACCGCGATGCCTACTGGGCCGTGGTGACGACCTCCGGGGACACCAACACTGCTTACAGCAAGGGATCGCTGGCGGGGGTGGTGGATGCGGCATTTTCCCTGACCACTCCTTCACGCACCCGGGATATCGCGGCCGATCCCGCGGCCCCGGACGGGTTGCGGCTTTATTGGAATGACCGGCAAAATGGCGCGGTTTATTCCCGGCTGGCGGCGGGCGGGGCGGTGGTGACAGTGGCCAGCGGACTGAATGCGCCGCATGGGCTGGTGATTGATCCGTTGGCGAGGAAAGGTTATGTCTCCGATACCGGGAAGCGCGGCAGTGGGTCGCAAGCCAGCTCCCACCGGGTGGTGCGGATCAGTCTGGATGGGTTGAGCCCGATAGAGTATCTGTCGCCGGTCGATGTGGTGGCTGAGCCCTGGGATGTGGCTTTGGACCTGACCTCCAGTTCCTATGACGGTTGGCGCCGCCGCTTTTTCGCCCAGGGCGCGGCCGGCACGGGAATGAATGATGATCCGGATGGCGATGGCCTGACAAACCTCGGCGAGTATGCGTTTTTCTGCAGCCCGATCCATGCTGATGCGTGGAAAGCAGGGCAGGTCTTTGACGTGCAGCCGGGCCGGATCCGGGTGGCGCGGCACCGCCGCACGGATGTTTACGTCAGGGTCGAAGTCTCCACCAACCTGACGGATTGGCATTGGAATGGAGACGCCACCGGCCTGACTTATTTGAATTTCTCCGCGCCGGAGAGCCGTGATGAGGACAGCGAGTGGATCACGGTCACTTCTGCAATCCCCGGACAGCAGCGGTTTCAGCTGAGGCTATCGGTTCGTCTGCTTTAGAGCGCTTGGGGGTGGACGAGGCTCCTGCCGAGTTCCGGCTGGATGGTTTCCCCATAGCCTTGGAAGGCCAAGGCTCTGCAACCCGGCAGGAGCCTCGTCCACCCGAATCAGCGGCTGGCCGCATGACTCAGCCACCAGAAGGCGAGGGGGACGGTGACGAGGGAGGCAATGTGGGTGACGAGGGTAGCCGCAGAGGCGAAGGAGGAGACGCCACCATAGAGCCGGGCCATCACGGGGGAGACGGCGGAGGTGGGCATGAGAGCGACGATGATAGCAAGCAATTCCAGGTCCGGCGGGAGGGGCAGGGCTCTGATGATTCCGATGTAGAGGAGAGGCAGCAGGATGAGCCGCAGCACCGAGATGAAGACGAGGTCGCGGGCCT
>JAYUWQ010000101.1:0-5584 GCA_043753485.1 bacterium | reverse complement strand
ATCTGCCGGATGTGATTGATGAACCGGCGGTGATGGAATACGGGCCGCAGCACCAGAGCACCTGCGGTATGGTTTTCAACGAAGGGGTGAATGGCGGCCCTGCTTTCGGCCCGGCCCATTGGCAGGGGGATGCCCTGGTCTGCGGTGAATCCCGCGGGAAACTCTGGCGCACGAAGCTGGTGAAAACGCCGGAAGGGTATGTGGCCCAGTCCCAGCTGATGGCCTGTCTCAATGCGCTCACGGTGGATGCCTGTGTGACTCCCCTGGGTGATCTGCTAGTCGCGTGCCATACGGGCCCGCCCGACTGGGGCACGGGCCCGGCCGGCGAGGGGCGGCTCTTCCGCCTGAAATGGGCCCAGCGGGAGCTTCCCCAGCCGGTGACTGCCTGGGCAGCGGCCCCCGATGAATTCCGCATCGCCTTCGACCGGCCGCTGGTGGCGGCGGATTGGCGGAACCTGAAGGAGAAGGTGCGCATCGAGGCCGGAACCTATGTCAGCGCGGGCGACCGCTTCGAAACGATACGTCCCGGCTATCAGGTGGTGCGCGATCAGCTGGCATCGCCCCGGCGCTGGGTCGAGGTGTCCAGTCTGCTGCTGACAGGAGATGGGCGGACGCTCATCCTGAAGATCCCTCCCCAGACGGAACCGGTGAATTACGCAGTGACCTTGCCCGTGCCTGAGTCCTGGCGGATCGCCTCGCCGGTCGCCCAAGCCCCGGAAATGGAACTGCTGGTGAACTTGAATGGGGTGGAGGTCCGCACGGGAGATGGAATAACCGGCCGGAGTGTGATCCTGCCGCAGGTGTCGTTGCCGGTCTCCCAGGCGCTGACAAAGGGCTCGGCCGACCACGAGGCGTTCTTTGCCGGAGTGGGCCAGGAGGTGGATTGGCGGTCGCGGGTGAAGGTGGATAACATTTTCCAGCCGGCCACCCAGCCGGGATCGGCTCTGGATTGGGATGTCGGGGCGGACGCCTTCGCGAACCGGCGGATGTCGGTGCACCAGGTGAGTCCTAATAATCTGATCCAGCCCGCCGGACCGGCGGGATCGATCCTGAAGGAGACCGAAGGGTCCCTGACGGATCTTTCCCTCACGATTCCCACCGGAGGGCGTTTGATTTTCAAGTTGGATGACCATGTGCGCCCGGTCAGCCCGCACCGGCTTTTTGTGCCGTGGATGAGTCCTGCGGCTCCGGCTGGAACCCCCGCCGCCGCAGTGGCACGCACCGATGTGAAAGGCAACTGGCTGCACGGACGACGGCTGTTTTTTGGCCGGAGCACCTGCTCCACCTGCCACACCTTGCGGGGCGAGGGCATGGCCTTTGGCCCGGACCTGTCCAATCTCATCCACCGCGACCGCCACTCTGTTTTGGCCGACATTGTGAAGCCGTCCGCGACCATCAATCCCGACCATGCTGCCACTCAGTTCACTCTCAAGGATGGCAGCCAGGCGGCCGGGATCATCGTGTCATCGGGAGCCGGGAAGATGACGATCAGTCTGCCTGCGGGAATACGTCAGGAGCTGAGCCTCGCCGACATTGTTTCCAGCTCGCCCCTGAAGGCATCCCTGATGCCCGAGGGGCTGGACGCGTCCCTGAACGGGACGGAAATGGAGGATCTCCTCACCTTCCTCCTGACCGTGCCCCTGGAGCCCTCCCCTATAACGCGGCTGGATCCGGGCCCTCCGCCCGCCCGCCCCATGGCAGAGATCGTGCCCCATCTTCCCGCTCCTGGCACGGTCGCCGATGCTTCCCGTCCGCTGCGGATCCTGCTGTCCGCCGGGCAGAAAGATCATGGTTTGAACGAACACGACTATCCCCTCTGGCTGGACCGCTGGAGCAAACTGTTGGGGCTGGCCGACAATGTGACAGTGGCCACCTGCATGGACTTTCCCAGCCGTGAGCTGCTGGAAGCGGCGGATGTGGTGGTCTTCCATTCATCCAATGCCGGCTGGGATTTGCGCGCAGCGATGCTGCTCGATGCATTCCAGCAGCGCGGGGGCGGCCTCGTCTATCTGCATTGGTCGATCGAGGGGCATCAGCACGCCCGGGAACTGGCGGACCGGGTGGGTTTGGCCTTCTCATTTTCCGCCTTCCGCCATGGGGTGATGGATCTGAAATTTACCCCCGTGCGCCACCCCGTCACCGCCGGTTTTCAGGCTCCCATCCAATTCATCGACGAAAGTTATTGGCGGCTTCATGGCGATGTCAGCCGCCTTTCCATTCTCGGCACTTCCCTGGAGGACCATGAACCCCGCCCCCAGTTGTGGAGCCGGGAGCAGGGAGCCAGCCGGGTGCTAGGCTGCATTCCCGGGCATTACACCTGGACCTTCGATGATCCGCTCTACCGCATTCTGATTCTGCGCGGCATCTGCTGGGCGGCGCACGAATCGGATCCTCACCGGCTGGCGGAATTGAGCCTGGTAGGGGCGAGACTTGGCCCATGAATCCACTTCTGCTCTGGAGCTGGAAATCTGTTGGTTTGCTGCTTCACCTATTTCCCGCGCCCACCCTTCATGAGATTTCCTGCCTTTCTTTTCCTCCTCGTTCTGAGTCTCAGCCCGGTCCCGGCGGCACCGGTCAAAGTCTTCATCCTCGCCGGACAATCCAACATGGAAGGCCAGGCGGTGGTGGACCTGACGGGCAAGGACTACAACGAGGGCCGGGGCATCCTGACGACGCTGCTGGCCGATCCCGCCAAGGCGGCAATGCTGCAGCATCTGAGAAATCCTGACGGAAGTTGGCGCGTGAGGGATGACGTGTGGGTGCGCTATCAAAGGGAACGTCAGCCGCTGCTGGCCGGGCCTCTGACCTTTGGATTCTCGGTCTATGGCGATGTCCATCACTTCGGACCCGAACTGCAGTTTGGGCAGGTCACGGGCGATCATTTTCAAGAGCCTGTGCTGCTCATCAAGACGGCGTGGGGCGGCAAGAGCCTCTATCGCGACTTTCGCCCTCCCTCCTCCGGTGGGACTGTGGGACCGTATTACACCCTCATGATTGCTCAGGTTCGCGAGGCGCTGGCGAATATGGAAAAGGAGTTTCCGGCCACGCAGGGCCTCGGTCATGAACTCGCGGGATTTGTCTGGTATCAGGGATGGAACGATGGGGTGGATCCAAAAAACGCGGTGCCGGAGTATGAGCAGAATCTGGTGAACCTGATCCACGATCTCCGCCGCGAGCTGCAGGCGCCGGAGCTCCCGGTGGTCATTGGCGAACTCACCGGGGCGTGGGTGCAGGCCCCGCCGGAATGGGAGCAGCTGCGGGCCGCGCAGGCCGCCGCGGCGGCGAGGCCGGAGTTCGCCGGAAACGTGGTTTTTGTGCCCACCCGGGACTTTGTCCGGAAACCGGAAGACTCGCCGAATCCCGGCCATGGCCATCATGAATTCGGCAACGCGGAGACCTATTTCCTGGTTGGTGATGCCCTGGGGAAAGCCATGACCACTCTCCTGTCAGGCAGCCTGTCGCTGACGAGTCCGCTGGACTATCAAGTCATCCAGCGGGACCGCAAAAGTACCGGCATCATCACCATCAGCGGTAAGTCGCAGGGAGGCGTGATCGAGGCGAGGATCGGTCCGGGGGAAGATTGGAAACGTCTTGATGCCGGGACCGGGAATGGAGCCTTCCACACCACCATGGAGGCGGCTGCAGGCGGCTGGCACCGGTTGGAGGTCCGGTCTTTAAAGGCGGGCAAGGTCATCGGCAGGGCGGCGGTGGCGCACGTCGGCATCGGCGAGATTTTTGTGGTCGCCGGACAGTCCAACTCCGCCAATCACGGTGAGGAGAAGCAAAGCACCCGGACCGGCCGCGTCGTTGCCTTCGACGGTCAGCGCTGGCGGCTGGCCAACGATCCGCAACCCGGGGCCAGTGGTGGCGGTGGCAGCTTCATGCCGCCCCTCGGCGATGCCCTGGTGCGGCAGTTGGACGTGCCGGTGGGATTTATCGCCTGTGGCATCGGCGCTACCAGCGTGCGCGAGTGGCTGCCGAAGGGGTCGGTTTTCCCCCATCCTCCGACAATCGAATCCCGCGTGCAGAAACGCCCTGACGGATCGTGGGAGAGCAAAGGAGAAGCTTTCGAATCGTTCGTAGCCCGGTTGAAACAGGCCGGCCCTCATGGATTGCGGGCAGTACTCTGGCATCAGGGCGAGAGTGACGCCAACCAGCAGGATCCCACCCGCACCCTCGCGGGAAACCTGTATCGTGGGTATCTTGAAAAGCTGATCCGGGATTCCCGCCGGGAGACTGGCTGGGAGGCGCCGTGGTTTGTCGCGCAGGCCAGCTATCATGTCCCCGGCGATGAATCCTCCCCCGATATCCGGGCCGCCCAGGCCTCGTTATGGAAAGATGGCATCGCGCTGGAAGGCCCGGACAGCGATGCCCTCACGGGTGCGCTCCGCGAGAACAACGGTCAGGGCGTCCACTTCAGCGGCGAAGGCCTGCGCGGGCACGCTGCCCGCTGGGCGGAGAAAATCACGCCGTGGTTGATGGGGCAGTTGAAGTGACTGGCGGGGAGGGTGTGAGTTGAAAGAAGGGCCCGAGACCGGAACAGCACCGGTGGCGATTCATCCCAAGACGGCCTGCCGGGGCCTGTGATCAAATCAAGCACAGGGCGTTTTGTGTCTTGCCGGTCGGGGGGATTTCGTTTCCAGTGGCGGTCATGGAAAATGCTACTCACGAAGAACGGTTTGCCGCGCTAGGCCTCGAACTCCCCCCGGCCCCGAAACCGGTCGCGGTCTACCGCCCGGTGGTGGTGGTGCAGCAGATGGCGTATGTGTCAGGGCATGGTCCGGTGCGGCTGGATGGATCACTGATCACGGGCCGGGTGGGTGCGGAGCTTTCCCTGGAGGAAGGGTATGCGGCGGCCCGGCAGGTGGGGCTGGCCTTGCTGGCGACGCTGCGGTCGCACTTTGGTTCGCTCAATGCCATTGGCCGGGTGGTCAAGGTGCTGGGGATGGTGAATTCCGCGGCGGATTTTTATGATCATCCCAAGGTGATCAATGGATGCAGCGAATTGTTTGTGGAGGTATTCGGGGCAGAGCAGGGGATCGGCGCCCGCAGCGCGGTGGGCATGGGGCCGCTGCCCGGAAATATCGCCGTGGAGATCGAAGTGATTTTTGAACTGGCCTGATCCATGAGTCCGGCTCCCCTGACGGTACAGAACGAGGACCGCGTCGCGTCGCCCGCGCTGATCCTGCATTGGGAAAGCGTGGAGGAAAATCTGCGGCGGATGATTGCCATCGCGGGAGACCCGGCGCAGCTGCGGCCCCATGTGAAAACCCACAAGCTGCCGCAAATCGTGGCCCGGCAGGTGGCGTTGGGGATCACCAAATGCAAAGCTGCCACCATCGCCGAGGCGGAGATGTCAGCCGCAGCGGGAGCGCAGGACGTGCTGCTGGCGGCATCGTTGGTGGGGCCGGCGATTGGAAGATTCCTGGCGTTGCAGATGGCTTTTCCGCAGGTGGTGTTTTCCGCCCTGGCGGATGATGAAGGGGCGGTGCAGGCGGTGAGCGGCGCCGCAGTGGCGGCGGGCCAGCAGGTCACGGTGCTGCTGGATCTGGACGTGGGGCAGGGGCGCACCGGCGTACAGCCG
>JAYUWQ010000100.1:0-2267 GCA_043753485.1 bacterium | reverse complement strand
GCAGCGACATGAAACTCCGGCTGAATTTCGGTGCCGACACCGTTTTCTACTACCCGGACGCCATGGTGGTGTGCGACCCCACGGATGATGCGACTTACTACCGGGAGCGGCCCATTCTGATCATCGAAGTCCTCTCTCCGGAGACCGCACGGGTGGACCAGCTCGAAAAGCTCCTCGCCTACCGCACTCTCCCATCGTTGGAAGTGTATGTCCTCGTGGATCAATCCCAATGCCGTGTCACCTGCTATCGCCGCAGCACCGGCTGGACGCCTGAATTCCTCAGCGGTGCGGATGAAGTGCTAGTGGTTCCGGCTCTCGGGTGGTCGATTCCGCTGCGGGAGATTTACGAGCGCACGGGCTTGGTGGCTGGATGATTTGGCGCACGATCATTTTGGCCGCCGGGATGGAGGTTATCCTTTGGCCTGGGCTACGCCCAAGGCCAGATTCGGATCAATGTCCGAATCCAGTGCCGTGAATTGCCCGGCTTGATAGCGCTGGAGGGCGGCGTAGGCGATCATGGCGGCGTTGTCGGTGCTGTGGGCAGGGGCGGCGAGGTGGAGGGTAAGGCCGGCGCGGGCGCAGCGTTCGGTGAAGACGGTGCGGAGGCGGGTGTTGCAGCTGACGCCGCCGCTGACGCTGATGTGCTGGGCGTTGAGTTCTTTGGCGGCGGCGAGGGTTTTGGTAACGAGGACATCCACGACAGCTTCCTGGAAGGAGGCGCAGAGGTCGGGGAGATGATCGGCGGCGTTTTCCCCGAGCGTGGGGAGCAGATAGAACATGGAGGTTTTGAGGCCGCTGAAGCTGAAGGCGAAATCGCCGCTGTCCTTCATGCTGCGGGGGAAATCGAAGGCGGCAGGGTTGCCGGTGCGGGCGAGTTTGTCGATCTCCGGACCGCCGGGGTAGGGGAGGCCCAGCATGCGGGCGACTTTATCAAAGGCTTCGCCGGCGGCATCGTCGCGGGTGCGGCCCAATAAGGGATAGTCACCTGGCCCGCGCAGGTGGAGGAGCAGGGTGTGGCCGCCGCTGACGATGAGGGCGACCCCGGGTTGGATGCCTTCCGGTTTGCCGAGAAAGGGGGAGAGGAGGTGGCCCTCAAGGTGATTGATGGCGAGGTAGGGTTTGCCGCCGGAGAGGGCGAGGGATTTGCCGATGGTATTGCCGATCAGAAGCGAGCTGGCGAGGCCGGGCCCCGCAGTGGCGGCAAAGGCATCGATCTGCGGCAGGATGACGCCGGCTTCGGTCAGGACCTGAAGGATGAGGGGGCGGATACGGATGAGGTGATTCCGCGAGGCCAGTTCGGGCACGACGCCTCCGTAGGGCTGGTGGTCGGGGATTTGTGAGGAAATGGCGGCGGCGAGGATGCGTCCGGAGCCATCACACAAGGCCACGGCGGATTCGTCGCAGGAAGTTTCGAGCGCGAGGATGAGCGGGGAGACAGGCATGGGGTAGGCAATGGGGCGGGCCACGAATGGCACAGATAAGACGGATGGAACAGATGTTATGAACAGGGGGGAAGTATTCCGGGATCTTGGATCGGACCTGACGGGACGGTTTTTTAAGCTATTTCATGAGTGTTTTCTGTCTTATCCGTGGCCCGTCAGTTATTTTTTAGCAGGCACCGTCACGGCTTTGTAGGCCAGAATCCCGTTGAGGGCGGTGATGGCTCGTTCCAGTTGCCGGTCGCCGAGTTTGGCGAGGGCGGTGGGGTCGGGTTGGTTCAGGGTGCGGTCGCGGAAGGACTCGAAGACCCGTTTTTCCTCCTCGGGGCTCAGGGTAGCGATGAGGTTGGGGAGGATACCGACCCCATGGATCATCTTGTGGCCGGGGGTAAAATAGCGGGCTGTGGTGAGACGGATGGCAGTGCCCCGGTCACCGGGAATGATGGATTGGACGCTGCCTTTGCCGAAGGTGGTGGTGCCCACGATGACGGCGCGGCCGAGATCCTGGAGGGCTCCGGCGGCCAGTTCCGCGGCGCTGGCGCTGTTGTGATTGACGAGGACGGTTATGGGATAGGGGCGGACGCGCCGCTGGCGGGCCGGCGTACGCAGGGCGGGTGGATTGCTGGCGCCGGGGCGGCCTTCGGTGGTGACGACCGCCGTATTGGGCGGGAGGAACTCGCCGAGCACCTCGACGGCGGCGTTCAGCAGACCTCCGGGGTTGTTGCGGAGGTCGAAAACGAGGGCCGTCAGTCCCTGGTCTTCAAGTTTATCAAGGGCATCGGCGAGTTCGCGGGGACTGGAGCTGTTGAACTGGACGAGGCGGAGGTA